>JAAYIG010000116.1 GCA_012523595.1 Fibrobacter sp. | reverse complement strand
GTGGAGATAGTACCTGTACCCCTCACCGAGAGCCTGGGAACAGTAACAGGAAAATATCCAGCAAAGGATAAGATGACCTCATCGGCAGTGGATCTCCTTGGTGAAGAATCGATACAGCGACTTCTGCATATAACAGATACAAATAACCCTTATCGGTTTGACCTGAGGCGCGGAGCGCTGGCGAGGGTTGCCGGAGGAGGAATTCATTTCAGTGATGAGATCTATAAAAACAAAAAAGATCTTGTTCAGGTTTACCTCGGGGTGATTCAGAATCGCAATATCGAGATAGATGGATTCAAGTGGCCGATTGATACCCTTATAATAGCCACATCAAATAACTCCGAATTCAACCGCTTCCTCTCTGAGAAAGAAGAGGCGCCGATTGTTGACCGGTGCAGAATCTGCTATGTGTCCCACAACACAAACTACAGGCTGCAGAAAGACCTGACGCAGTATGCTATCGGTAAAGAAGCCCGTACTACGCTCAACAGAGAAATACTGCATCAGGACCCCAATCTCAATTATGCAGCATCAGTAGCGGTCGTTCTCACCAGGCTCGCCCGTTCGGAAAAACTCACTCCGATAGAGACTCTGAAACTGACAGCGGGAGAAGTTGCCGGTGAGAAAAGCATAAAGACTCTGGCCGAGGTGATAGATACCCTGAACCAGGACCCTGTAATTGTCAACCGTTTCGGCCAGAGGGGACTCGGACAGAGAAACCTGGGAAGGGCGGTTCAGCTTCTGATAGAAAGCTCGGAAACAAATGAGGGCAAGTGCATGTTCGCTTACGATATCTTCAAGGCGCTTGAGAGAATTGTGCTCGATTATGTGACAGATGCCAACAGCAGGAAGAAATACCTCGAGGATCTCAAGATCGCCAAAGGGCTGTATCGTGAAAGAATCATGACCGAGATGTTCAATGCCTATATGGATGAGCCGCACGCAATCCGCAAGGATGTGATGAATTATGTCAATATGATAATCGGTATCGATGCCGAGAATCTGGGGCCGGACAGGATGTGGAAATACCGCGATCCGCAGAGCGGAGAACTGAAAGCACTCAAAATTGACGAAAGATACATTGCGAGTGTAGAGGAAAGGCTCGGTCTTAAAACCAGAGAACAGAGAGATATGTTCAGAACATCTATTAGAAAGATATACGGGCAGAGAATCTCTCTCAATCCGGATTATGATTTCATGGACAATCTCGAACTGGTGAAAGCTGTTACCGATGTCCGTCTGAAGTCGGACATTGCAGGAGCAGGATCGCTTGTCGGCGCGCTTGCCAACAGGACAAACGAGGAAAACCAGAAGCTCTATGACCGGATGATCCAGACGATGCTTCAGAAGCTCGATTACTGCACCACTTGCGCGCAGAAGACAATAGAGTATTTCTGCACCCAGGAGGATGAAAACTGAGATGAATGAAAATGACAGAGAGAAATATCTTTCTGAAAAGAAGGAAAGATTATTGAAGGAACTCAATGGTTCCATGAATCATGATCTTCCTACTGAGGAGGAGAGCGGAAACTGGAAACTTAGCGGTCTTTATGATCACTCAGACCTGCTGCTTCTCCAGAATGCTCAAATTACATCCAACCCTGTTCTTTCTCTTGCATCGCTGGATGAATTGCTCGAGAGGGATCGTCTGAGGGAAAAAGACGGGTTTCCCAGAAAAATCAAGGTCGGGCGCTTGATCAAGCCCGGAAAAATTGACAATGGGGCTGTCATAATCGTTCCCAGTACAGTAGAGGAGAAATTCATTCATGATTCCGCCTTTAATTACACAGAAGGGGGAGAGTCTGGAGGAACCGGAGAGGGAGAAGATGGAGAGGTGATTGGTGAGCAGCCTGTTCGTCCTGAGCAGGGACAGGGCACCGGAGCAGGTGAAGGCCAGGATGCCTCGCATGATGTGCAGAACAGCGCCTATGATCTGGGAAGAATTCTAACGGAGAAATTTGAACTCCCCAATCTCAGGGACAGAGGTGCACGCAGGTCATTGACAAAGTATGTCTACGACATTACCGACAAGCATCGTGGATTCGGGCAGGTGCTTGACAAAAAGGCTACCCTGCGCAGAGTTCTTGAAACAAATTTCAACCTTCAGCGGATAGGTGACATTAACAACATCGACTCAACTGATTTCATAGTCTCACCGACAGATAAAATCTACAGAATACTCTCAAGAGAGAAGGACTTTGAATCTCAGGCAGTGGTATTCTTTGTCAGGGATTACTCCGGCTCTATGGAGGGGAAATGCACTGAACTGGTTGTGGCACAGCATGTTCTTATCTACTCCTGGCTTCTCTACCAGTATGCAAAGAGAGTCGAAACACGCTTCATCTTGCATGATACCGGGGCAAAGGAGATACCTGATTTCTACACCTACTACAATTCAAGAGTTGCCGGAGGCACACAGGTAGCGGCTGCTTATCATCTGGTAAATGAAATAGTGGAGAAGGAGAATCTGGCCCAGGAGTATAACATCTACGTGTTTCATGGCACTGACGGGGATGACTGGGATACGACAGGTGAAAAAACTCTGCCCGAGCTCAATAAAATGATGGATTATGCAAGCAGGATAGGAATCACGATTGCCTCACATGCCTATGCTGCAAATGAGAAGACAGAGGTACAGGCATACCTGGAAAACTCAGGACTTCTCGAGGAGAGATCCGATCTGCTCAGGATGGATGTAATGAGTGAGGATGCCAGCGAGGCGAGACTGATAGAGGGTATACGGAAACTTATCTCACACGAAATACCGGTGTAAAGGCATAAGATGGAACTTATTGATCAAAGAACCAAATCTATAATGGAGGGGTGCAAGGAGCGCGCCCGTAAAGCCGGACTTAACTTCCAGGAAGAAACTCTGGAGTATATAGTAACTAACAGGGACTTGATTCAGCTTACACCCAGACTTATGATACCAACTCTCTACGACTACTGGGTTCATGATGTGGAGGTGCTGAAGGAGCAGGGCCGCTACGAGCTTTACCCGTCCAATCCTTACGAAACGGTAATCAACACCCGTCCGGCGATCTCTTTCTATAATGATAATAATCCGGACTGGATGAATGTGATGATCTTCTACCATGTTCTGGCGCATATTGACTTTTTCCAGAATAATGTCTATTTCAGGAACACCTGGGATTATGACTTCACAGGACAGGCCCTGTCCGACAAGAGGTTGATCGCCAAATTGCGTTCTGAAAAAGGCCGCTGGGTTGACTATGTGATAGAATTCTCAAGGGGGATCGATAATCTTGTAGGATATTATTCCGAGATGACAAATCATGATCATCTTCCCCATCAGAATGAATCATCGGCGCTTGACTTCTATTTCGATGTATTTCTTCAGACAACTCTTAAGGTTCCGATCACTGAATACATGAAGGAGCTTGAGAAGTACAACAGATACACAAAAGAATTTGGAGATACAGCCGAGCAGGTATTCTTTACAGAGGTTCGCAGCAGATATCCAGAGTTCAATTCTCTTCTTGGAAAATACAAGAAAAGCCACTGTGACAACAGGTACGATATTTTTCAATTTATCCTTAACAATTCTGAACATCTTCGCAGAGAAAAGAATGCCTGGATCCGGTCGATTATGGAGGTTGTGCGGAAAACGTCGATTTTTTTTCAGCCGCAGATTCGCACAAAAATCATGAATGAGGGATGGGCAAGTTACTGGCATGAGAAACTGTTTCTGGCTGATGACCGCATAAAGGGTCATGAGATCGATTTTGCCAGAACACACTCCGGAGTTGCTTCACTTCCAAGAGTCGGGCTTAATCCCTATGCTCTGGGGATGAGGTTGTTTCAGTATATCGAGGAGATGGCGGACAAAGGGAAATACTGTGCTGAATACATTAAAATTTCGGATTTCATGGAGCGGGAAAAGTATGACAAGGGAACAAAGAGGGGATTGGATTACATATTTGATATCCGCAGGGACCTTTGTGACACTCTCTTTATCGATTACTTTACAGACCAGGAATTTATAAGCAATCATGACCTGTTTGTGGCGGGGCGACGCCTGAATCAGGAAAAGATGGTCTGGGAATACTATGTAAAGAGCCGCAAGGTGGAGGATTATAAAGAGATGCTTCAGGATCACCTCTACCACCCGCCTTACGTTACCGTTGAAAGATCGTCCGAGGATGAAAATGCCCTCTATCTGAATCACCATTTTGAGGGTAAACCGCTTGTAACTGAGTATATCGGTAACACGATGCTGGGAATCGAGTTTCTGTGGGGTGGTCCGGTTCAGCTTGAGACAAGCGAGCCTGTTTCTGTTTCTCAGGGAGAGAGACGGCATCCTTCATCGGGTAATAATGACAAAGCAGAGGTGAAATGGAAGCGGGTTCTCTATACCATGAGTGACAGAAAGTTGACAAAAAAAGAACTGGAGTAACGGCAGGAAGATTTCAATATGATGCCGATACCGACCCGGAAACATACAGTGTTCATGAAATGAAAAATTTCCATCTGAAGGTAAATAAAAATGGAATCTGTAATAGGCGCACTTAATAATCTAAATTCCAAACTGATTCACAGGAGCAGAAAACCCCCGGTGAGTTTTGAAGAGTTTCTGTGTGATGTAGTCCGTAGGCCCAGCATTGTCCTGAGGAACATCTTTCAGGTGTTCCATGATATGATAGAGTACCACATAGGAGAGGGTATCGATGAATATCCGAATGATCCCGAATCTATTCATTATGTCTACTATGACTGCAGCAGGCTTTTTGAGGAAAAATCCGACCGTCCGTTTTTTGCCGACAGGCTCTTTGCCAACAGGCTGGTAAATCTTGTGGAGAGCATGAAGCGCGGTGCTCAGCAGAATAAGATTTATATCTTTAATGGTCCTCCAGGCTGCGGAAAGAGCACATTTCTTAATAATCTTCTGCGTAAATTCGAATCTTATGTCAATTCAGAAGATGGGATGAGATACGAACTTGTATGGAGGATAGATCCAAAACTCTTCGGTTCTCCATCGGAGATCTCAGCATTTCCTGTGCTTGAACAGCTTGCTGCCATTCTTTCCAGTGAAAGAGGAGAGATCTCGGGGTACAAGGGTGTTGAGGCGCATGTGCCTGTGAGCGCTGACGGCTGCATAGAGGTTCCATGCCCAAGTCATGACAATCCGATTCTGATCATACCGAAAAACCTCAGGGAAGACTTTTTAAGGGACTTGTTCAAAGATTCTCCCTTTAAAGAGAGACTCTTTACTGACAGGGAATATCACTGGATCTTCAGGGACAAACCCTGCACCTTTTGCAGTGCCCTTTACAGAGCACTTTTGAATCTTCTGAAGAATCCATCGGTAGTGCATAAAATGGTCTATGCAAGGCATTATCGTTTTAACAGAAGAGTGGGAGAGGGGATAAGTGTTTTCAGTCCCGGTGATCAACAACCAAGGAACAATGTTGTTTACAATCCAGCTATACAGGCCAGACTGAACAGTCTTCTGAAAAGCTCAACTGAGGTGCACTATCTTTTTTCCAGATACGCTAAGACCAATAATGGTGTTTATGCCCTGATGGATATAAAGGGTCACAACACCGAGCGGTTTATCGAGCTGCATAATATTATAAGCGAAGGTGTACACAAGGTGGAGGACACCGAGGAAAATGTAAACTCGCTTCTCCTTGCGATCATGAATCCTGAAGACCAGAAAAATATAAAGGAATTCAAATCTTTTTCTGACAGGATAGACTATATCAACATCCCCTATGTAATGGACATGAATACAGAAGTGAAGATTTATAAGAACACTTTTGGAAAACAGATCGAGGAGCGTTTTCTGCCCAGGGTTCTTACTAATTTTGCCAGAGTGATTATCTCCTCCAGGCTGACTACCCGTTCTGAGGCTCTTCTGGAATGGATTGGTGAAGCAAGAAAGTACAATCTTTTCTGTGATGATAACCTTCAATTGCTCAAAATGGAGATCTATTCCGGTGTTATCCCTCCGTGGCTGACAGAGGATGACAGGAAGAAACTTACTGCACAGAGACGCCGCAGAATTATTGCGGAGTCGGATCGGGAGGGAGCAAGCGGGATTTCCGGAAGAGATTCCATCAGGATTTTCAACGAGTTTTACTCTACCTACGGCAAGCATGAAAAGCTGATAAACATGT
>JAAYIG010000115.1 GCA_012523595.1 Fibrobacter sp. | reverse complement strand
CGTTGTTTGTGTTTACTTTGCATCCTGGCACGTATCCCGGAAAAAAGCTATAAACTGTTTTTCCAAATACATATAAACATATTGCTATTAGAGCGATGTGCAGTTTTTTTCTGCGGGGAAGCTTTATTCGCCAGAGTATCAGAACAAATGCTGCAGTGGCGATCAACGGCCAGTAGAATCTCAGGAAAACATAAAAAGTAATTAAAATCATTTTATAAAACGGAATATTTGAAAAATCGTACATGTATCACCTCAAATTCATTGTTGGTATTTTTAAGCGT
Organism: Fibrobacter sp.; assembly: GCA_012523595.1. Classification (NCBI taxonomy): domain Bacteria; kingdom Pseudomonadati; phylum Fibrobacterota; class Fibrobacteria; order Fibrobacterales; family Fibrobacteraceae; genus Fibrobacter; species Fibrobacter sp. The sequence continues at coordinate 3,692 of JAAYIG010000115.1, read as the reverse complement.
CCCATTTTGCCAGTTGCTCCTTGATACGGGACACTTCGTCATCGAGTTTCTCTAGTTTTCCCACTCTTTCAACCAAAGTTGAGTCAACTGCACCAGCCAATTTTAATGCACCAGCCATTTTATTGATTTTGCTTTTACTTATCGAATAACACGACCACGGATTAACCAGCGTAAAACGTACCCAGAAAGTCGGATCAACCTGATCGATGAGTTTCTTGAAATCCCGGCAGTAGTTGTCGTATTTTGCTCCATCATCTGAACGGGTCAGATGGGTGAGATACCAGTCTGTCCCGAAAATCACCTTGTTTCGCAAATGCTTGTACTCATCCCTGTCCCGTATCCAGTAAAACATCTTGCTGAGTGTGTGGCGCACTTTCTTGTCCTCAAAATTGTCACCGGTAAGTTTCTCTTCCAAATTGAAGCAGGATATGTCCGTGTACACATTTTTATACTTTTTTGTCAAATCAACTATACTGTTTATCCAATCACTCGGTGGTGTATCGTTCCATTCACTGATCGGGCCGCGTCTCCACTCATCACCGCCAAAGTGAGCAAGGCAGAGATGCAAATCCGGAAAGTTTTCAAGCACCGGCCGCCAGGCCTCAGGGTGAACATAGCATTTGAAGAAGTAGTCATATAGAAATCGATTGAATTTACCGGTGTTCACACCCCATTCTTCGGGATAGCATGGAGCATTACTTGCCGGTTTTCCTGTCAGACTGGCAATTTTCATAAGCTGCTTTTGTCTGGCAAGATACCGTTTGCGGCAAAGCACTCCATTTTTCATATCAAAATTCAGATAGTAACCGGCCTCGTGTGTTGTCATCCCTCCTGGTGAACAATGCGTCAGAATAGGTATTTTTTCTTTCTCACATCTATAATAAAAATCCGGCAGATATTCGCAGAGTTCATCAAGAGGCTTATGACCTAGAGGAGGATACATTTTAACTCCAGCCCATATACCTGGTTTACTCTCGGTAGCGATATAATTAAAGATTTCATCCCATGCTCCGTACGCTTTAGATTTGGGAAAAGCAGTCCCTGATGGTTTGCAGAATCTGCGGGGGTCATAAAAATAAAGCGGCAATAAATGCAAGGGGTTATTTACTGCGGCTGTTTCAGTTTCACTGCACTGAAATTCCCACTTCCTCAGTTTCAACACCATTGATTGGTCAATCCTTTTCTCGGTACTTTCATTCGATAAATCACTATTAACATCTTTCGATTCCGGTTTGTCGCCAATCACATAATTGACAAACGAATTGCCATGGTCTATTATCCCAGTAATAATCTCGTTAATTTCATGTGATACATCCTTAACAGAACTTATCAACAGCGTTTTGTCTTCAAACGCTTTTTTGATGAAAGACAACTTACTATCTTCATCTATTTGAATAATCCTATTCTCGAGAAGCTCATGCGATAAATCCCTCTTAATTCCTTCCCTCTCTGGTTTATCACTATACACCCTTTCGAAGTAAAACAACTCACCATTTTCCTCATGATAAATAGTCTGACCTTCATATCCGGCTATATGTGCATACTCCATGTCCATGGTTGCAATTATCATAGGAGTCGCTATTGGTTCTTTGACGAACCTGGTTTCATTCACCGCGAAATCCATACTGTGCCTGATATTGGAAAATGTTTGCCTGTTTAATGTGGCAAGATGGTTACCCATATCCAGTGTTGTCAATCTCTGAATACGCACCCCTTCCTTGTATTGCAGAGCGGCAGTGAATTCACAAAATTCTCTGGTACGGAGGCCCCAAGCTGTAGTCGGATAAATTTTTATTGATCCCTCTTCAAGCTGCGCATATATCAACGGCATGGGACAACACGCACCGCTGTTATGATGCGCGTGTCCGTCCATTATTCCACTCGCATGGATAATTCTCTTCTTTTTTATCCGTACAGCATCGTTGGCACATATCGTTCCCATTGCTCTACGATCCTTTCATCTCGATATCATATGTATAGCCGTTTACTGTGATCTCAAGCGCCTGTGAATCAGGCAGCAGCATCTCCAATTCATCACTACACTCTGCTTCACCCGATACGAGCACATTCCCGCTCTCCCGGTCACGAATCTCATACTCCAGTTTTTCTTCATTGTCGTCTTTTTTTATTACTTCACCCTTTTCATCCACCATTGTAGCGCTGAATGGTACCCATGGGTATTTATAGTGTCTTCCATGCGCGTAATACTCCGGATCTGCTCCCTTTAAAGCTATCTTTTCATCTCCCGATGTACTGTCCCATTGAGGGATCTGCAGCTCTGTTCCCTTTACAAGCAGATCGGGATTATCACCGATTTTGTCCTTGTTGATCTGGTAGAGGTATTTCCATGTGGGGAGGCCATATTTGCGCGCGATTGCCCCAAGACTTTCGCCCTCCTCCACTATATGTACAGTGTTCTTTTCCAATTGATGTCCGGTCAGGCGACTTATGTATTGTATATGGGCTTTCAAGAGCTGGTCGTCATATACACCGGTTTCCGGTATTTTCGCTCCCAGCATCCTCAAGCCTTTACAAAGATTTGATACGGTGATTTTATGTTCCGGTGCGCTGTCAAAATTATCCGGATGTTTGTCAATACTCCTGAGCTTTGAATCATCGGCACCATAAAGCAGCATAAACCTTGTCGGCATGATATTGGGGTCATTATCTGGATTTGTGTCAAGTCCCTCGACAAACGATTTCGCGATCTCTGTCAGACGATCATAGTTTATGCCGACCGATGCATAGTGACGGGCTGCTTCATAGCCTTGCTCCCTCTCAATCTCTTCAAAAATCTCCACGAAATCCTTTAGTGTCAGTTTAACCTGTGAGTCTTCTTTCTTCTCTTCCTGCAGACGCTGCTCTGCCATGGACTCAAGAAGTTTCAGGTCATCTTCAAACTGTTCCGGTGTGCGATGTTTCTGCATGACAAGAGCGACCGCCTGGATATCGATCGGCCAGGTTTCGGTTCCTTTTACAGGTGATAGCTTGCCGGCTCTTAACGCGGATTCTATCGCAGCCTGATCTGTTCCACCACCTCCACCTCCACCACCTGCGCTTCCACCCGTACCGATGAGAATATTGGTACTGCCAAGTATTACTGATGCTGGTGGGCCGGCGCAAAGAAACATATCACCCAGTAGTATTGCTGGTACACCGTTGATCAGAACTGTTGGTGCTCCGGCAGGCACAGCGAGCATGCCGATATGGGGGATTGGAGGTGTTCCTGGAGTAACCATCGGGCAGACATGCATCGAAAGTGCGTTGGCTGCAGGCTTTCCATTAAAGAACACATTGGAGGAGCCTGTTACAATTGTTCCGCCATGGCTTGTCATATCTCCCAGTCGGGCCGCAGGTTTTCCCATCTATTTATTGCTCCGTATTCGTTCTTTTTGTTACTTGTACTGTTTATGGGACTGTTGTATTCAGCTTTTTTTTGGGCAACACTTTTCCCTCTATTATCCTCTGATTTCATTATCTTCAGGCTTGAACAAATCGCACTTAACACTCAGGATACAAAAACACTTGAGAAACTATCCGCAACGTAAGTAAAAAGGCCCTTTTTCCAGCAATCCTTAGATTAGTTGCGGCTGACAGGGAATTTGGATACTGGGCTGATGCTGAGCTGGGCTGAGCAGACAGGAAACTTTGTTTTTCGGGTGTAATTCTTTATTTACACCAGGTATAACAAT
>JAAYIG010000114.1 GCA_012523595.1 Fibrobacter sp. | reverse complement strand
TAATCAATCGCGATACACACCTGTGAAGCGGTTTTACTGCCGTCTGTAACCTGCACAATGAAAGATGATCGTTTCAATTTACCCTGTGGCAGGAAAATCTTTACGGTACTTTCTTTGTCAATTGAATATGTTCTGATTATTTTCCCGTCAAGTCCTGCAATGTTCACTTTCAGTTTGGAACCGGAAAAGGATCTGGTATCGATCTGAAGACCACTTGCCATCCTCTTTACAAAATCGGATGTATGACTCTCATTACTGTAGAGCTTGTTCTGAACCGATGTTAAGGCAGGGGCTATTACTATATCACCTTTATCAGGCACTGCATCGAACATTACATATCTGTTCCCATTTACTGTAATGACAGATGATTCGATTGTGACCTCATCCTGGCTTACAATGACCGTATCCCAGTTCGCGGGAATTGGCCTGCGGATCGTAATCGGATAATTGTAAATTGAATCCAGAAGGTTATCGGTTACTCTGAGGATGAAACGGTTTGTCTCAGATGGAACGCTTCTAATCTGAACAGCGTTCCTCTCTTTAATGTAACGAACAACATTGCTGAATGTGGAGACCCAGAATTTCCCTTTATTCTGGCTGAGATAATTCAGGTTACCTTCTATCGCTGATGCTGCAATGGGTGAATATCCGTTGCCGTTGTTTACCTCATGCACCAGAAAAACACACCATCCGTTGGAATTCGCAGCCTCATTGACTCTCTCATTGAGATTTTCCAGGGACTTAGTAGTCCCCTGAGAGCCGCAGGTTATGGAGCTGATACCGTAAAAGTTTTGAGGAGTTTTCGATTCAATCTGCCCCTGACAAGTCCTTCCTGCTATGTAGTACTTGCTGACCAGTGAGACCGTGCCGGCATTGCAGTACGGGTAGGCGATTGTAATACACTGATTTCCAGGTATCTGTCTGTTGGTCTCGGCCTTTGATTCTCTCAGTTCACTCTCCTGGTTCTGAGAACCGGAGAGATCCGGATGAGACATGGTATGGCTTCCAATCTCATGGCCGTTTGCCGCAAGTGCCTTGAGCTTGTTCCAGTCCACCCCCCAGTTGATTACCGGATAGAATGTGGCTTTAAAGCCCTTTGCATCAAAAAGCGGCACCGCATGCGTAAACTGATTTGCGCACTGATCATCAAAAGTATAGGTCACCGCAGCAGAACGGAATCCCTGCCAGGTACCGACTTCATAGGGCGCATCAACCGATTGTGCCAGAAGCTGCACAATGCATCCGGAAATCAACAGCCAGCATGAGGCTTTTACCATAACTGTCTCCTGTGTTTGAATATTTATAGTTGAAATTTAATAATTCGAAGGCAGGAAAATACAGTATTTAAGATTTTCAGTACACAAAATGTGTACGACAGCATTGGTTCTTTTTTATACAGATTACGGAGTATGATGATTGAATTTAAAGAGATAAGGTGGAGGTCTCCCCCTGTCTTTAGCCCCTCCGTAGCTTCTTAGCGAAGGTGGCCACCACCCCCTCTGTGTTGACATAGTGCAGTGCACTGCGGGAAACTGTTACAAGTCGGGTAAGGTTGGCTGGCTTCTTAATCTTTACTGGTGGAAGAAGAACGATATTTATACAGCGGATTTCCATTTTGTTCTTGGGCCCCGTAATCGGGGGAAAAAAAAGAGGCGGCATTAATGCCACCTCTAGCCGGGCTTGTAAGAAAATGAAGTTTCATTGTTTTCTATTTACCCCGATTTATTGGGTTTTTACATGCATTGGAGTACAATTGTATTGTCGTGCTGTCGTACTCTCGTACTCTCGTACCCTCAATAAAAATCAGGAGCAGAGATGAGCATATTTATCGAAATCGATCCAGTTCACATCTAATTTGCTTTCGGGAAGTTTCCCTGGTGTGTATGTAAATTGACTGTCTTTATTGATAATATCTTTGAGTACAAGCCAGGCGTGCTCAGTTTCTGCAGCGCTGACAAAGAGAGTATGGTCCCCCCTCAGGGCATCTAAAAGAAGGCGCTGGTAGGCCTCAGGGGAGGCGCTCTGGAAAGAATCCCTGTAGCAGAAGTTCATGTAGCTCTGTGTGATCTGCTCATCCGTTCCAGGCTCTTTTGTGGAAATATCCACTATTATTCCCTCTGCCGGCTGAATCTTGAAGATAATCTGGTTTGGAGGAATGGTGCCGTCCTTATTAAAAAGAATCTTTGGAAGAGAGTGGAAGCGGATACCGATTTCGGTACCGCTCCGATGAACCGCTTTTCCGGATCTGATATAGACCGGAGTTCTTGCCCAGCGAAGATTGTTGATAGAGAGTTTCAGTTCTGCGAAAGTCTCAGTTTCAGATGATCTGCTGACACCCTTTTCCTCGCAATAGCCCTGGTACTGATGAAATCTGTACTCCTCCACTTTCAATGAGCGCAGAACACAGACCTTCTGATGCCTTATGTCATCGGGGTCAAGGCTTACCGGCGCCTCCATGGTAACAAGACAGAGCAACTGCAGAAGATGATTCTGGATCATATCTCTGACTATTCCGGCTGTGTCAAAATAAGCTCCCCTCTCATCAACCCTTGCCCTCTCCAGAGCGCTTATCTGAATCGATTCAACATACCTGCTGTTCCAGACAGATGAGAAGATCTGATTGGCGAAACGGAAAACCATTATATTCTGAACCGCTTCTTTTGCCAGATAGTGATCGATCCTGAAAATCTGCGATTCGTCGAAGCAGGATACAAGTTCGCTGTTGAGGGCTCGTGCGGAGGCAAAATCGTAGCCAAAGGGTTTCTCTATAATTATCGATGCCTCCCTGCCAAAACCCTCAGCGGCCAGCTCCCTTGCTGTGGGACCGTAGGCAAGTGGGGGCTGGGCGAGGAAGAAGACCACCTTGGAGAAGCTCCCTTTTGAGGCCAGGAATTCCCGGAGACCTGGGATGTACTGATGATAGAATAGAATTTTCCTGAACTCATCGGAGACATCGAACCTTTGCCTGAATTTTTCATCGGTGTAGTGGGTTCTTCCAGATCCGGCAATGAGGCAGTCTCTTCCGAGTTTACCCGCTTTAAAGAGGGCATCGAGAGCCGGGAGCAGCTTGCGCCTGGCAAGGTCTCCCGATGCTCCGATAATGACGATTGCACAACGATTAAGGTTCAAAATGATCCTGGTTGTTGATAGTTTCAGTCTTCCGGTGAAAACTCATCTTTGCCAACACCACACTGAGGACATACCCAGTCATCAGGGAGATCTTCAAAGGCTGTTCCAGGAGCTATCCCGCTGTCGGGATCACCTGTTTCCGGATCATACACATAACCACATGCGTTACAGATATAGCGTTTCACAAAACCTCCTTGAAATGAGAGAGACTGTTAAACAATACCCAGGTTCAGATTTCAGGAGCCAAATTCAAACAGCCTTAAACTTAAATCCTGAGTAAATTGTTTCCTACATACAGAAATATAAATGAAAAGGATACACATTTGGGAAATTAACAGTTTTACCGGGCCTGATTTAAGCGCATTTCTTATCCGTATAGCATTTGGTCTGTCTTTTGCGATTTTAATACCAAAGGAGCGAAAACATTCGCGACACGGTCAAGCTCAGGCTGATAGCCTGAAGAACGACTTCGAAATCCGCAAAAATACGACGGCCTTTACGAAAGCGTTCCTCAGGATGGCAGACCTCGTCAAGGAGGAACAATGAAAAACCTAAACACTCTTCTTATTTTTTTCTTTTCCATGCCGGTAATTGCCTGTATAAGTTGTTCGGGAATAAAAAGCGACAGCACCATGGATGAGCCGGTTCAGCCTATCACTTCCCTGGATCAGTTCAATAACATCATAGAAAACTCCGGTAATCAGCTTATCGCTTTTGATCTCTTCGCCAACTGGTGCATGCCCTGTCATGTACTTGCACCAACTCTGGATGAAGTGGCGCGGGAGAACCGCTCCAAGGTCACGATGTACAAAGTTGATACCGATCAGTTTCCCCAGATAACCGCTGCTTTTAATGTAACCGGAATTCCCTTTGTGGTTTTCGTCAAGAATAAAAAAGCACTCTATGCCCTGATCGGGGTACAGCCTAAGGAATCCTATGTCAAAATTATAAACACTTACGCGGACACAAGCTCAGAGATGGAAATGAAACCAAATGGAAAGAAAATAGAGGGGATCAGGATAAATTTACCCTTCTTTTTCGTCAAAAACGGCGTTCCGGAGTTCACCCCTGTAATCAGGATGCCCGGCAGAAAAAGTTTTTTCAGCAGATAAGACAATAGTAAAGCAAAGGGCCCTTGATGTCCCTTTGCTTTCACTTTTTTCTGTATGATCCTTTCCCGGACTGCCCGGTCCGGGAAAACAGGTTTTTCCTGTGTAACTAATATGTGTTTACTGATTGGAAACGGCACCACTATTACTGGCTTTGATGAGGCCAGGTTACACCTTTACCCAGAATAGCCTGGATATATGGTCCCTGAAGATTTACATCCGGACCACCTGTTACCTCTGAGCCGCCCTTTCTCCAGTCTGTGCTTCTGACCGGATCAAAGAAATAACCTGCCCTTATTCCCACAATTGAGTTGTTAAACTTTCTCCAGGCAGGAAGCTTAACATCGAAACCTGCTCCCAGATTGATCACGATGGAAAACTGCCAGAGGTTGTCTGGTGAAGGGCTGTTGACGGCGGTTCCGAAAGGTACCTGATCAGGACCTACCCAGAGACTGGCAATTCCAAGACCGAGTCCCAGAATTGGGTAGAGGAAGAGGTTTTCCTGTGACAGCACCTGAAAACCGGTGTTTATGTTGATACGTCCTGCCCAGAACCCGGCTCTTGTACCATCATCACTGTTTTTTCTCCACAGAAGCGCCTCGATATTCCCCCCGGTCATCACACGATCATAGATCATGTCCCATCCATAACCCAGTGACAGGTTATAACTGGAGAAGCCTGTGAGATCCAGCCCGTCAAGCCTTGAATTGAGTTGATCCACATCAATCCATGACACTCCACCCATCAGGTAATGACGAAGGATTAGATTGGTGGGCAGACTGTCACCTCTCCAGCGATGGATCTGGGCTGAAGTGGTGAAGACAAGAGAGAACACAAAGAGAAGGGGAAGAAAACGGGATCTGTTCATAGTACCTCCCTGGAAGGTTTATTGGAAATACTCTGTTAAATCGAATCGCAGCAACCTTCTTGCCATAAAACAGAGGAATTGGTAAATTATTTGCGGGTACTATGGGGCTTATTTAACAGAAAAGAGAGCACAGATGAGAGTAAAAAAGTCATTTGCGACAGTTCACATCTCAAACCTTTCTCTTGAGACCACGATTGGATGGAATACGTGGGAGCAGCAGCAGAAGCAGAATATCATCATAAATATCACATTTGATTTTGACCAGACTGCCGCTGTTGAATCGGATGAACTCAATGACACCGTTGACTACAGGGCACTGAAAAACAGGATCAGGCGTGAGGTCGAAAGTACTTCATTTAAACTGCTTGAGAAGCTTGCGGATCATATTCTGGGGGTTGTGATGAGTGATGAGAGAGTGGTAAGTGCAACTGTCAAGATAGACAAACCTCACGCTCTAAGCCAGGCGGATTCAGTTTCTGTGAAGATAAGCGCTGAAAGGGAGAGATGAACAGGGCGGTGGTATCAATAGGGTCCAACATAGATCCACGGCAAAATGTAAGTAAAGCCCTGACCATACTCGGGGAGAGATTCTCCGTGGAAGCGGTTTCAAATTTTGCTTTTACATCTCCTGTTGGTTTCCTTGATCAGCCGGATTTTCTAAACGGGGCAGTTCTTCTTGCGACAGATCTTTCCTGTGAGGAATTAAAGGGCGTACTGGAAGGGATAGAGAAGGAGATGGGAAGAGTAAAATCTGCCAACAAATTCGGCCCCAGGGTGATAGACCTGGATATTGTGGTCTGGAACGGGGAGGTGACAGATGAGGATTACTATAACAGGGAATTTTTAAGGGATGCGGTTGAGGAGGTAATAGAGGGAAAAAAGAGGGTTTCTTGAGAGACCTCAGAGGTGCGGGGAGAAGAGGAAACAGGGGAAACAGGGAATTATGTGATTTGGGTGTGAGACTTCAGCTTAATAGATCAGATTGGCTTCTTTTGTTCCTGCCTTTTTAGCATAGTAATCGAGATCGGAATTGTATTGTAATCGGAGGAAGCTCGCCGAAAAAAGCAAAAAGAGAGTTTGTTTTTTTTTACTTTTTTCCGATGGGGAACTGAGTATTTGCCCTTTTCGAGCTTTCCCTATTTCACCTCCGGGGTGAAATGGTGACTTAATCGATTAAATTAGTTGTTAATTCACCCCGGAGATGAATTAAGGACCGAAGAGTTTTCTTCCCCGGTTTGTTCCGGTTGGGGTAGGGTGATAGAAAAAAGCAAAAAGATAGTCCGTCCCTTTTTTTACTTTTTTCCGGTACAGTGGCATCTCTGAGAAATGGGAATCCGATTTTACAATCGGATTCCCTGCAGCAAAACACTCATTTTTGGATGATCAACTTCTGAGTAAATCTGGTCTGATTGTCCACTGCACCCTTCAGAAATACCACCTGAGGAACTTTCCCTTTCAAAGGAATCGAAATAAATCCGTCTGCTGTTGTTCCCTTCCAGTTGAAAACCAGCCTGCCATCCGGAGAGAATCCCTCAAGGGAAGTGTTTCCGGTAATGCCTGTTTTTATATGAAGAATCCCTCTCTGCATGCTGCAGGATATTCCTCTGCTTTTCTGCCTGGAATCTGTTGAGTAACGCACAGGTGAAATATCGGCGAACCTCAGGGATACATTGTCAAGTGATAATCCGGCAGTTGACTTCCCGATGTTGAATTCGACTCTGACATTGTCTGATGATGCCGAAGCAGTAAATTCAAAAGAGAACGGCTGCACCTGGGTTGTAATTGTTACAGTCTGCTGGAAAAATTTGGTGTATTCTCCTCCGGCTTCTCCCACTGCCACAAACATCGAACGTTCTGCGGTAGAACCGGCATCAAAGGAGAACACGTATGACCGTCCGGCCTCAAGTTTCATCCCTGCCTGAACAACCTGCACATGCCACTCCTCTGTTCCTCCGTTTGTTATCTCTACCACATACCTGCCATCGACAACACTGGCACTTGCGGCAGAGTTCCCATACCCTTCACCCTTGCCAAGGCTCCATGATGTGGCATCATTATCGAATGTTCCGTTTCTTACAAGTTCACCTGCTGAGGCAAAGAAAGCAGATACTGTCATATTACGGGTAATCTTGATTGTGATCTGTGCAGTAGTCCCGCTTGCATCACCAGACCACCTTAAAAGCTCATTTCCCTCATTTGGAACTGCCGTGAGTGTAATCTCTTCTTCTCTGTTGTACTGGTCTTTCTGTGGTGAAACCGTGATAGATCCGCCCTGAGGTTGATTGATGGTAAGTGTGAAGGGACCAGGATTTACGGTCTTTGGTGGGAAAACAAGATCATGGTTGGCATCACTCCAGGTCTTGAAAGCGCTTCCGAAGTTGCTTAAACTGCCGTTATCATCCACACCATTGGATGTCCATGGCATGACTCCCTGCCATCCGAGAGCTACTGCTTTCTGCAGGCATTCTGCTGGACTGTAGCCGGCACCATGTCCTATGGCAGCGTATTCTCCTATCACACAGGGTTTCTCATCAATCTCCCAGCTTGACGGGCCATTTTCAAACGGGGTGCTGAACCATTCTTTCATCCAGTCATAGTAGTGATTGTTATAAAAATCCAGATATGCTCCGGGCTGCAGCTTCTGAAGCTCCGCATCGGAGTAACGGTTTTTACCGTAAGTGGGACTTAAATACTTGGGACCTGCACCGGTTCCAAGTGTCACCAGCACCTCGCTGTTCTGATGTACTGCATTTGCTACCCTTGCGACCAGATCAAAAACATTGCTGATATCTACTCCATCATTTTCATGAACCCAGTCCAGTTCGTTTCCCACATCGATTGACCAGAAATAGGGGTTATCCCCGAACCGGTTGAGAAGTGGTATGACGTAATTATCAACAAAGGACTGACGGTTTCCGGCGTTATTGTACATTGCACGCCACTCTGTAGCCTTGTTGTTTTCTTCTTTTGAATGATCAAAGGAGATCAGTGCCAGCATCAGGTAAATTTCATTGTTTTCTGCGATTTGAAAGAGACTTTCCAGATGAGTCCAGAATTGTGATGTGGGTTCCTGGATTTTCCCGGTTGCATCGATACCGGGAGAGGGGTTATCGCCGTTGCAGCTTATCCATACCCTGGTGCAGTTAAGCCCTGAATCGTGCATCGCCTTAAAATGGCTGTTCCACCAGTTATAGTTAAAATTCTGTCCGAACTCATTCCAGTTATTCCATGGAGTATTGGCACCCAGCATGAAAATCTGGTTATCGCCCAGGAAGAATTTATTTCCTTGTACCCGGATTCTTTGTGCCTGTGCAGTGAAAATGAACACCACTGCTGTTAATAGAGCAACCCCGGCAAAATTAAACCGTTTCATCAACCCCTCCTCATAGAGACATGAAATTAAAACGTCTAACATGAAATAGAATACCTGTTCAATTAATATAAAGAACAAAACACTACTGAACAGAGAAGAATGATGGTTGGAATTGAGGATCGCGCCTTTTTTTGTGGACTGGTCAGTCCACAGGGGTGGGGTTGTATGGGATGTATCTTTATCTTAAAAAACCATAGTATCTATCTTAAAACCTTAGAAGTAGTTTCAAAACCCATACATTATATAAGTGTGTTTTAAAATGAAACACTAGACTTTTGCCTTGGTCATAATTAAATTAACAAGAGCAGAGCTTCCCAAATAAAAAGGAGGACTCTGCATAT
>JAAYIG010000113.1 GCA_012523595.1 Fibrobacter sp. | reverse complement strand
CAAGTACCAGTCCTCTGATTGGGAGGTAAAAAGTGTAGCAAAAACCGGGGCAGTTTTTCCGGTATCAGTCTCACCTCCGAGGAAAATTATTGCTTCAGGCTAATGTCACTATTGCACATCTGAGGTAAGAAAAAAATCCTTAAAGTCAAGTGCTTGTCAAGCCTGCCCAATATGACAACAGATCACAATGCAAATACTTCAGAGCGGAACCTTTAATCAGGATATTAAGTGAAGATAGATCCAGCGGGAATCCAGAAACGACTTCCAGAGTATCACTTTCTCATAAGTGGTAAAAAGAGCAGCAAAAATCTGGGCTGTTTTTCAGTATCAGTTTCCTCTGAGGAAAATTATTACCGTCAAGGTAAATGTCATTATTATACCTCCGAGGTACGGCCCTCACCAAGTCAACATCTGCCAAAGCCAGCCCAAAGATACAACCAACCACACATACAGAGTTGAATCATGTAATCTCAATCAGAATACCCAGTATTGATAGATCCTAAAGGAATCTGGACCAGAATTTCCAGTGTATCGTTTGCTGCCCTTTGAAAAAGCACTGAAGAGTAAGATATTGTACCGGATACTGGTGTTCCAAAAGGTATCATATTGTCTCTGTACCACTCCTTAACGTAAAATGCCCATCTCTGAGCCGAAATATCTGCCGCCTTTTGTCTTTCTGTCTCATGAACAGCTTCCGGAAGTTTCCTGTTGATAACACCTCTGCCGGCGGTAAGGAAGCACCCTGAGGATTTCTGGTATGAGACAGAAACCAGTTTGCGCATCAGTTCTTTCTCACTGGGTTGGACAGTGAGCCGGTTTTGGAGATCAAGCAATGAGGAGAGTATGGAATCGTAATCAGGTTTGTATGGTGATTTTTTTACCTCTATGAATCCCTCTTTTGCTTTGGAGAATTCGTCTTTTTTCTGATCACGACAGGATATTAGAAGTGTGAGTGATAGTCCCAGAAAAACTATTATTGAAATGGAATAGAAGTGAGTTGATCTGGAATGCTGCATAGGTGTAATATATTTTGCTTTACCCTGTTGATCAATGAGGCTTACTTTGTACCTGAATTATCTGCCCTTCCTGGTTAGAAAATTTGTATACAAAAAAAATGCCTTTTCTATATTTAAATTCAAGAAATCCCTTAATCTCCTAAATCAAGCAGAAAACAGGTTAATCAAAAGTGAGGAAAGCGTTATTCTTAGATCGTGATGGTGTAATAAACGAGGACCGGTCATATCCCTATTTACCGGAGCAGATCGTCTTTATGGATGGCATATTTGATCTGTGCAGAAAAGCTCTGGATAAGGGATATATTATCATAGTTATCACGAATCAGGCTGGTGTGGCCAGGGGCTTTTTTACGGAAGAAAATGTGAAAAGGCTTCATGAATGGATGTCTGGTAGGTTCAGGGAGCAGGGAGTTGAGATTTCTGCATTTTACTATTGTCCCTATCATCCCAAGGCTGTGCTGGAGGAGTACCGTGTCGATTCAGACTGCCGCAAACCTGCTCCGGGTATGGTACTTCAGGCGATCAAGGATTTCTCCATCGATATTTCCCGTTCTCTTGTAGTTGGCGATAAGCCTTCTGATCGGATAAACCTGGATGGACTGAGGAGTGTAATTATAAAAAGCAGATACACCGGAGAGGATTATGATGTTGAGAGTCTCTCCGATGTTGAGCAGTTTCTTTAGTGTCCGGGTTTGCTGTATTAAACCTCAGCCGTTTGCTTCTCCTGGAGGAGGGTATCGATTTCACCTCGGAGGTAATTCTTTGATTTAACTGGTTAAGTCACAAAATCACCTCGGAGGTAAATTCAGAGGTGAATGCTTGATTTAAAATTTAAATCACGAATTCACCTTCAAGGTGATTAAAGAACCCACCTTAAATCATCATTTCACCTCAAAGGTAAAATCAATCAGGAATCACTATCGAGCTTCCTTATCGAATAAAGAGTCCCGTTACGGAACTTGATCGGTTCTGAGACCCTGAATTTATCCTCGGTGAATATCTTTTTCAGATCCTCTATTGTCCAGGCCCTTACATAAAAGAGCCGTTTTACATTTCTGGGAGCAAGAGGTCCAACCAGAAAAACACCTCCGGGGGCGAGGGAATCGCGGATATTTTCCATCGCGAATCTGCATTTCTGGTCATTTACTATGTGCTGGATCACATCGATCAGAAGAATAACATCAAAAATGTCTTCCAGCGGCTCAGAACTGATATCTTTGAGGTGAAATGAGAAATCAGGAAAAATTTTACTCATCCTGGGAATAACTACATCGGAAATATCGTATCCTTTATAATTTTGCACATTCTGTTCTTTTAGAATTTCTGTATAGAAGCCGGTTCCCAGACCGATTTCACAAAAGCGGCTTTTCTGGAAATTGATATTCTCTTTCCGGCAGGTCTCAAGAAAAACTGTTTTTGCTTTAGAGTACATCTCAAGATTTCTGGATTCTGTCATTGCATCGTTACCAGGACCCAGGATAGAGTCTCCGTATTTCAGAAAACGGTCGTGCCAGTACTTCTTTGCGTTGTAATCATCTCTTTTTCCGTAGATGAAAGGATAAAAGATTCGTTTCTGAATAGCCCGATATAAAAAACGTATCATTTTGTTCCTGTCTTTCAGGTTAAAAAAAACAGTGAGTGAAATAAAGATATATAAAAATAAGAAAAGAACTTACGAAAAAACTATTTTTAATAATTAGTCAATTTTCTATCCGCTTATTCCTTAAGGATGAACAAATGCAGGAAAAAAAAGAAAAAGCAGGCAATGAGTCCAAAGTCGCTTTGAAAAGAAAGTTCTACCAGACATCATGGTTCTATGCAATTCTTTTCGTTTTTGTTACCGCCGTTATTTTCCATCAGTTTCTGTTCAGTGACGGGATGCTGCACAGTTCTGATCAGATGAGTGGCTTTGATGCGAAGGTTTTTCTGCAGAATTCCCTCAAAGAGCATAAGCAGTTTCCGATGTGGTTCAGTTCGAGATTATCGGGTATGCCTACAATCGATGCCATGTTTGGAGATCCTTTCTATCTTCCATCGATGATAGTGGGTTTTCTTTTCCCCATTCATCGTGCTATCAGCATTAAAATGATTTTGCATGTGCTTCTTGCGGGGCTGTTTTTTTACCTCCTCCTCAGAAGAGGATTCAAGTTTTCCCGTCCGCTTGCTTTTGCCGGCGGGTTGTTGTACATGCTCAATCCCCAGTTTTTGTCTCATATTTATCCTGGTCACGATGGTAAAATGTATGTGATTGCCTGGCTCCCCTTTATTATCTGGCGGATGAAATCTCTGGTTGAATTTCCCTCTCTGTTTAATGCATCACTGCTCTCCTTTGGTCTGGGGATGTCGCTTCTTACCTCACATGTCCAGATGAACTATTTCATGATGTGGGGTTTGTTTCTTTTCTGGTTGTTTGCAGCAGTGCTCTGTCTGATTCCCTCTCAGAGGAATGTAAAAAAAGCGGTGATGCTGACAATCTATTTCTGGGGCTCTGTAGCATTCTCCCTTCTTCTGGCCATTGCCCCGTTTCTGCCATCTTACCTTTATGTCAGGGAGGCTTTTTCGGTCAGAGGAGTGGACAGGGGATTTGAGTTCGCCGCATCATGGGCGCTTGGATGGGCGGAGGTTCTTTCGTTGTGGGTTCCTGAGCTGGTTAATACGCTTGACTACTACTGGGGACAGAATCCTTTTAAGCTTAACTCAGAGTATGCCGGAGGAATCACTTTGCTTCTTGCTGTGCTGGCTATAGTGATAAAACCGGGTAAATGGAGAATATTCTGGGGGGCTGTAGCGGTTCTTTCCTGTCTATTTGCTCTGGGAGCGAATACCCCGGTTTTCCATATCGCCTATGCACTGATTCCCGGAGTCAAGAAGTTCAGGGCTGCCAGCATGATAATGTACTGGTTCTCATTCGGTACCGTGCTTTTAGCGGCTCTCTTTCTCAGGGATCTCATTGCCGGCAAACTGTCTAATTTGACTGAAGAAAAACAGAAGCGCTGGACAAAGGGACTTTTTTTCGCCAGTGGTGTGTTCGTGCTGATAACCCTTCTGTTTTCAAGCAAGGGCTTTGTGTCCGGGCTTTTTCAGAATCAGCTCGACAGCAATAAACAGAGAATATTTGAACTGAACTTTACCAGAAATTTCGTGCCGTTTCTGTGGCTGTGGCTCTTCTTTGCGGTCTCTACGCTGCTTATGCTGGTTGCTGTCTTAAAGAATAAACTCAAGCCGGCTGCTGCTGCGGTTATTATCGTCTTGTTCGGATTGATAGACATTTACAGAGTAGACGTGAAGTTTATCAGGATGGTGGATGTAAAGCCTTATTTCCGGAGTGAACCTGCTCTGGAGAAACTTGGCACAGAGATGAAGACAGCTCCTTTCCGGGTTTTCTCTCTTCCGGGTGCTATGATGAGCCAGCAGAATGGAGAGGGAATTTTCGGTCTTGAGGGTGTAAGCGGTTTCCATGATAACGAACTCAGATGGTACCGTGAATTCAGGGGTGATCAGCAGGATCGTAACTTTTTTTCCGGTATTATCGGATTCAATCAGGATGGTCAGGCATTTCTTCGGGCAGACAGACTCACAGAGGGAAACCCTTTTCTGGATATCGCCAATGTAAAATACCTGTTAGTGCGTTCGCAGGGACAGTTGATGCCGTTTGAGAACAGAAATGCCCTGGGCAGGGTTTCTTTTGCACCCGGATATACGGTTATGGATTCTTCGGCTATTATAGATGCCCTGATGGCTGGAACGTATGATTACCGGAAGAATGTTGCTCTTATGGAAGAGCCGGAGGTAAAGCCTGCAGTCGACTCTGCAGACCAGAGCCTCTTTTCGGCGAAATGGGAAAAGTATTCTCCTAATCACCGGGTTGTAAAAATCAATGCTCCATCGCAAGGATTCCTCAGGATATCCGAAATCTTTTATCCAGGCTGGGAGGTCAGGGTTGATGGAAAGAAGGTGAAGGTCTATCGGGCTGATCTGGCCTGGATGGCCGTTAATGTAGATAAGGGTGAGCATGTGGTGGAGATGTACGCTCATTCAATTTACCTTGGTAAGGTATTGTGGGTTTCTGTTGCTGTTGCAATAGTGCTCTGCCTTTACTGGTTGCTGTACTTCATTGTATTGAAAAAGGAAAAAAGAACTTTGCTGTCCGGAAGTAAAGACTGTCAGGATACGGTGGCCGTGAAACAAAACAGTGGAGAGGTGAGCCGGTAATACTGAACCGGCAGAGAGGATGTAGAGTGTCTTCAGGGTCAATTCTCATTGTGATACCTTATCCGCAGAAATCCGGAATATTTTCCGTTTATATGAAAGGGTATCTTGATCAGTACAGGAAACTCGGGTATGAAATAACCACCGAAAAACTCTATTTCTGGGAAAGCAAGATCCGTTACAGCCTTAAATGGTTTTACCTGATGCGGTATCTGGCCGACAGAAAGAAAACGATTTTGCTTCACCAGCACACAATTCCGGCATCCGGTCCCTTCATAATACCTTTTTTACTTTTATCAAGAGTGCTGCGGCGTAAAGTGATTGTGGTTTCACACGAAACTGTCCAGACCTACGCCAAACATCTTCCGCCCTTTGCCAGGTGGATCGCTTATTTTTATGAATATATGGTCGTGCACCTGAGTTCTTTTTATGTAGTGCATACGTCTTTTCACAAGCAGGAAATTGAGAGCTTTGCGCCCACACCAAAACTTAGAGTGATTCCACACCCGGCTGTAAAGGTAGAGATAAAAGAAAGGGAGAGAGTCAACTGGGGTTTTTACGGTATGCTGAGCGCAAAAAAAGGTGTAGATCTCCTTATAGATGCTTATCAGGATTTTACTCCCGGATCTCTGCCTCATTTGAAAATTTACGGAGCCGCCGCTCCGGGTGAAGAGAAGTATTATGAGTCATGTAGAAAGATGGTTAAAAGTGAATTCGCCTCTTACATCTATTTTAACGGAATGATACTTGAAGAGGATAAGGCAGAGGAATTTTCGCGTCTGTCGCTGATGATTCTTCCTTACCGGTATATTTCCCAGAGCGGGGTTTTATCTGAAGCGTGCATGCACAGGGTACCTTTTCTGGCATCTGATCTACCATTTTTTCGCGATTTCAAAGACAAATTCGGCTGTGGAAAACTCTTTAAGGCAGATGATAGAGACTCTCTTAAAGAGGAACTGATGAATATTTTAAAAAATCCTCTGCGTATTTCTGATGAAGAGTTCGCGGCATTACAGAATGAACTGTCCATTGAGCACTGTGCCGGTGAATTCCAGAAACTTATCTCATAAAGGAACTGCATGGCTAAGTACGATTTTTTTGCGAGTAAAAAAGCAAGTGTTATATCCCGCATTCTGGAAAAAACTCTTCGCAGGAAATTTGAACAAAAGTTTTTCCTCAATTTCAAAAGGAATGTTATATCGGTACTGGAGATTGGTGTTGGTAAAGGAGAATTCGCGCAGGGGGTAATCAGGAGAAATGTAGAGTACACAGGGTATGAGCCCAATGGAAAAATGCTCGAATCTCTGCTTGAAAAGGGTATAAATGTCAAGCAGGTATCGGTTCCGCCTTTCCCTGAGGAGGATAACAGGTTTGACGGGATCATGATGATTCAGGTCTTTGAACACATGCCGACATTGCAGGCTGCTGAGGAGGTCTTGAAAGAAAGTTACCGGGTTCTTCGTGATGACGGTAAGATAATGATTATCTCTCCCAGTTATCTTGCCTGGAAAGATGATTTTTTTGATCTCGATTTTACCCATACATTTCCGACTACTGCTAACCGGCTGCAGCAAATGCTGCAGGATTCCGGCTTTTACGATGTGCGTATCTGCTATTACTGGGGCGGTTTTTTTTCCGAGGTATGGAGGATCGCTGATATTTTCCTGCGACTGTTAAGAAGTGTTGCCGGTTTTTTTCTCCCTCGCAGTGTCGCATACTCAACCAGATTCAGAAAACTGGGGATGCTGTTTGCCGAGAACATCTGTGTAGAGGCATACAAGCAGGCCGGGAAATAAATCCGCAGCATTCCACCCGGTTTTTCTCAGCCGGCCGGGCTGCTTTTCAGTTTTACCGGAAGCTTCTTTATCAGCAGAGGAATTCCTCCTGCCAGTTTTATCAGTACAGAGACATAACCCAGAATGATATAACCTGCCAGTTGTTCATTTGTGAAGCCTATGTAGGCAAACATTGCATAAGCAAGCATTTCCCTTATACCAAAACCATTAGGAGTAAAAGCAAAGGCTAATGCCAGCAATTCAATTATTGGTATAAAAGCAAATGACTCGGCAATACAGATTCGCCCTGTCACTACAGAGATCAGAATAATAGCATTCAGGATCAACAGTATATGAGTCAGAAAAGTCAGTCCGGTGCACCAGAGAAGATTTATCTTCTTGTCCTTAAAAAGGTATATCTCCTCTCTGATATTCTCTAAAATCCGTAGCAGCCGCTGGGGAAGAATTTTCATGAATACGGATCTGAACTTTTTGGTGATCCGTTTTGAGAACGAGATGATAAAAAGAATTAATAACAATGAGATGCTTATGGCGATAGCCGGCAGTGTGCTGCGGATACTGGTCAGGTCGAGGATGAAAAAGCCAAACAGTGAAAAGAGAACCGAGGTGGCAAGATTGATCAGTTTGGCTATCCATGTGGCCCCCCAGCTCTTTGAATATCCATGCTTGCGGGAAACCATGACTGTCCTTACAACATCCTGAGAGAGGTTGGAGGGTAGCACCAGAGAATAAAACGCCCCGGTCAGGTGAGCATACATCGCTGTTGAAAATCGCAGGCCTGAATCTGACCCGGACATCAAAACATACCATCTTATGCCCTGAAGGATCAGGGAGAAAAATGCCACAGTAGTAAGTGCCGGAAGTGTCCACCAGGGAGTATTCCTGAGGACTTCTATCATTTCCCCGAAATCAATTTTGTGAAAAATCCAGGCAATCGGGACTATAGCGATTACTATTTGAATTATCAGTAGAAGACGTTTTCTGTTTTTTAACATGTTGGGCAAGGGTGTCTGACTGCCGGTTCTCAATGAAACAACGGGCAATAAAAACTATATTTTATTTTCGCTGTGATTTTCAAAAATGCCTCAAAATGACATGAGTATTTATTATCTGAGTTATGCACACGGATCTGGGTGGATTGTACACATAACGATTTTCCTGCCTATCTCTTCGGCAGCTTCCCTGGTCACCATGGCAAGCCCTACAGCCGCATAGATCGATTTTCTCAACAGGTCAAGCATATGTCTCCTTTGCTGAAATGAGAGTGTGATT
>JAAYIG010000112.1 GCA_012523595.1 Fibrobacter sp. | reverse complement strand
ATTACATAAACTATGCAGTTATATTATTTGTAGCATTAAATACACCTGCACTATATACCAGTTTACACAAAAAATTCCGCACACCCCTTTTTTAATAATCCGTTTGCTGTTTTGAGTTAAAATCGTTGCCTGTCTGTATATCACATATGGAAGTACACAAATTGCAGGCTTTCCTATGTGTATCTCTATTGTTCATCAATCTGCTTTTGAAGAGAAGCGATCTTTTCTTTAGACAAACCTGTATATAGGGCTATCTTTTCAGTAGATTCTCCATTTTTCAACATATTTAGAGCAACTTGCTCAAGTCCTTTTTCTGTACCTTGTTTCATTCCCTTTTCGATCCCTTCCTTTATACCTTCCTGTTTAAAATATTCCTTAATTGATGACATCCTGTCCTCTCCAGTTATTATTGCTGTTTTAATCCTGTCTAAGACCTTTTCTCTTAAATCTGATGGGGCTGCAGAATCGATATAAAGAGATAACTCATCGATATATTCCGCGATATCCACCTCATTTATCATCTCCTTTAAAATTACGAGAAACAGGTCAATCTTCTTTATTATCGATCTGGTTCTGACATATTTGAGCGCCATCAGTGTCAGGCGAAGCTGCGGTGAACCTATGATTTTCTCATCGGGAGTGTGGGAAAAATCAAAAAGCAGATATTCAAGTTTTGAAAAATGTTTTTGCAAACTGGAAATGGGTTGGTCTATATCAAGCGATAAAGGAATATCCCATTTTCTCCTGCCATGATAAATCACAACGAGTATGGGTCCCTCATGTTTTTCCGATTCCGGGATATCGTTTTCAACGGAGTTTAAGTAGTGTTTAAGTTGAATGAGTGTCTTTTTATCAGGTGTACTTTTGTGCTCAAAAATAAGATAGATAAACTGTGAGCTTATCCTGTCGAAGAGTCTGTAAACAATATCTGAACGGAATTCATTCAGGAATCCATCAACAGTGTCATTTTTTAACCGCATTGGAGAGGCTAAAATCGATCTCGATCTTTGTATTTGGAAACAGATATGTGCTCACAAAACCGGAAACTACGGCAGTTTTGCTGAACATTGCCTTGAAAAAACGGTCGTGAGGGGTTTGCAGCGGTTTCTTTTTCATGGAAGCCAATATACATAAGGGAGAGTAAAAAAGTAGTCCGTTCACTTTACATGAAAATCAGGGCCGATATAAGAATCGATGTCTTGAATTGGGAAATGTTAATGATCGAAAAATCCGTGATTATGATGGTGCTAATGGGGTGTTTCCCTCTTTGTAAAGAGATTTGTAAACTGGGGTTTATGATTTTGTCAAAGAGATAATGTGATACCGACTCCGGTAGTCTGTAATTGTTCTATACGCATATTATCAGTTAATCAAGGATGCAATATCTCCCCCGGCGTCTCCATCTCAGCCAGCGCAAAAACCTCATAATGAGAAAAATTATAAACCGGTGATATAGCCAATAACCTTTCAAGCTCCTCGTTGGAATCAACATCGTAAATCCAGGCGCCGCCATGTTTCCCCACCAGATGGTATCTCTCGATAAGTTTCCCCTGTGATTTGATCTTTGCGGCATACTGAGGCATCTTTGATACCGCCTTTATCAGATCATTTTTCAAAAGCGCTAAATCGAGCTCCCAGATTACCAGAAATTTCATCTTTTCCTCCTGTTTTCTTCCAGGAAGATTCTTATGTGCAATTACTGTACCGGTAAGGAAGGTATCAATATTGCATCAAGAAAAGTGGGTCAACCTTTGGGAGGATCGTGAAAACAAACGTTCAGGAAAAAAGCAAAAAAGAGGATTTTTTCTCTACAGAGCATCTCCGAACCAATCTCAAAAGAAGGGCGGTGCAGGGAGGAGGATTTGCAGTCTTCGCCCGTTCCACCGATTTTCTCGTTCAACTGCTCGGGACAATGTTTCTTGCCAGAATTCTTACTCCTGAGGACTTTGGACTGGTAGCGATGGTCACTACTGTAACCGGCTTTTTCCTGATCTTTAAAGACATGGGTCTCTCCGAAGCTGTTATCCAGAGCGAGAAAATCAACCATGAACAGGTCAGCACCCTCTTCTGGATCAATGTGGGATTCAGTGTCCTTATCACAGCTCTGCTGATTCTCATCGCTCCTCTTATCGCCTTCTTCTACAAAGATCCCCGGCTCACCATGATTGCCATCGTCTCCTCGTTAGGCTTCCTTCTGGCCGGAATACTGACCCAGCATCAGGCTCTCTTAAAACGCAACATGAAGTTTTCCTGGATTGCCCTGATAGAGATAGTATCGGTTCTGGTAAGTATCCTTGCGGCGGTATACCTGGCCCTGAGGGGGGCAGGATACTGGGCACTGGTGACAAGGCCGATTATACAGAGTCTTGTAATGGCCATGGGAGTGTGGATAGTCTGCTCATGGCGCCCGGGGCTTCCGGTACGAGGGGCTGGAGTGCGCAGTCTTGTCAGGTTCGGAGCAAATGCTCTTGGTTACTATATTGTCAATTATGTGGCTCGAAATCTTGACAAGGCTCTGGTAGGGTGGGGGAGTGGGGCAGGATCGCTTGGTTTTTACAACAAGGCTTTTCATCTCTTTATTGTTCCTGTCAATCAATTCACTTTCCCTCTGCACGGTGTGGCGGTCACAACCCTTGCCAAGCTTAAAGGTAATCCGGAACAGTACAGAAGATTCTACATGAAAGCGCTCTGTGCTGTCTCATTCCTGGCTATCCCTTTCTCTACCTTTCTGGCATCGGTAAGCTATGATCTCATCCTCTTTCTTCTGGGTCCGCAGTGGATACCGGCAACAAAAATTTTCTCAATTCTTGGGCTCAGTGCCGGTTTCCAGATAATCTATGGCACCAAAAGCTGGCTTCATGTCTCGTTGGGACATACCGACAGATGGCTCCGGTGGGGAATATGGGCGTCGTTTTTTACAGCACTGTTCTTTGCTGCAGGCCTGCCGTTTGGAGTTTTTGGCATTGCAGCCAGCTACACCGTCTCTTTACTAATCCTGACAATCCCCGGATTGCTTTATGCTGGGAAACCGGTGAACATTACCGCCCGGTTCCTTATCGCCGGAATCTGGAGATACTATGTTGCTGCAGTTCTTGCAGGTGTTCTGTCATGGTTTATGGCAGGGCAAATCAGCATCGCCCCGCTATTCCTTAAACTCTGTACCTGTTTTGCCATCTTTTCCGCAGGATATCTCCTGTTTCTGATTATTTTCTATGGGGGAATTTATCCATTGAAGGAGTTTTTCGGGCTGCTTAAGAACCTGATGCCTGAGAAGAAGGTTAAGGGAGAGAGTGAGGA
The DNA here is from genome assembly GCA_012523595.1 of Fibrobacter sp. Classification (NCBI taxonomy): domain Bacteria; kingdom Pseudomonadati; phylum Fibrobacterota; class Fibrobacteria; order Fibrobacterales; family Fibrobacteraceae; genus Fibrobacter; species Fibrobacter sp. The sequence goes on along the minus strand of JAAYIG010000112.1, from coordinate 154 downwards.
CCTTTCACAAGAGATTGAGGGATAGAGGCAAGCCCGCCTTTTGAGTAGTACGAAATAGCCCTGAAGGGAGAGCAATTTAGCATAATAGGGCAAAAGAGTATACCTATCAGAAATCCGGTATACAATTATCGTTTCTTCTTCCACCAGTAAAGTT
>JAAYIG010000111.1 GCA_012523595.1 Fibrobacter sp. | reverse complement strand
CCCCTGGGCTGTGGTGGTGGTTTTGTTCCCATGGGCAGTTGTAACGGGCTTCCCTGGTATTTACCTTTTAAAACAGGTTCACCCCAAATATCAAAAACGCTGTGAACTGTGAAATTGGAACCGGATTCAATCATATTATCCAAATTTACAGATACAGAGTCATTATTATTCCAGTTGTAAACAATTACATCTATTCTGTGAGGATCGTATCTGTTCGGATGCAGAACAGTTTTTGTTCCGACTGGGAGCTTATTTGAAAAGACATTGTTGGGGAATTCATTGGGGTCTGGTCCAATCTCATCGCCAAAGAAATGGTTGCCCTCTACAACTGCACTTTTCCAGAGCCCCTGAGTTACAGCATTTCCAACGAAGTAATTATCTCTCAGCTCGATGAATTCATTTACAACTGAACTACCCCATCCGAAGCGCACACTTCTGCCGTTCTTAACTGGTACCCAGGAGTAGTTCTCTTTGAGAGTTGCTTTATCGACCGGTTGCAACCCGCCAATCAGTAGCCCGTCAGAATTGCCCAAAGTGGAGGATCCTCTAACCGATGCGCCGGTGCGAAACCAGACATTTCTCTCAAAATTAAACCCCTGGATATCTCCGTTTTCTGTGTAGGCATGAATTCCGAAACCATATCCAAAGAAGATTATGTTGTTTGCTATTTGTTTTGTGCCGGTTTTATTCTGGGTGTAGATGGCATGGCCATGGCCCCGGGTTTCACCCTCGACACCATTGTTGAAAATGATGTTGCCGTACAGTTCACTGTTAACTGCCGGGCTCCAGAACCCTATTCCCTGGAGATTATTGTGGATTACGGAGTTTATCAGCTTTGAGTTCGGGGCATCAAACCGTACTCCATCAACCATATCCGTTCTGATCTCAGAGGTGTTTGTTATCTCAAGATTCCAGAATTGTACCCATTCACCGTTTATATAAAGTGCCTGATCTCCGTTTCCAGTTTTCCCGTCAATAGTAACCCGTGTTCCTGGCTCAGCAAAGAATACCACCGGTGAGTTGGCAGTTCCTGAGACAGTACTTACGAATTTCCCCTCATAGATGCCCTCCTTGAGAAGTACCAGATCACCGGGTCTGACCGGACCTGAAGAGCTTAAGGCAGTTGCCAGATCAAGCGGGTCATCTTCTTTGCCGGAGGCGCTGTTACTGCCCATTGGAGAAACAAACCAGTCCGGATCAGTAAAGTCTAACCCTTGACTCCAGAGAGAAAAGACGGCGCACAGAACAATAAGTAATAATCGTTTATGCATTTGTAATTCCCGAAGAGAGGGTGATGGATGATTTTCTGTACAATTAAATTATACAAAAAATGGTAAAAAACAGTAGCAATTAAAAACTGACTGACACAGAATGATAAAATCCTGAGGTTGTCTTCTTTTTACATGTTTTCCCCTGATAATTCCAATTGTGGTCTGTCATTGTAACGGACCTTGTAATATGAACAATAGCATAAAGGATAATATCGCAATTCTATAGGGTATCGACAGTGTTATTCCGGATTTTCACTTTTTAATGCTTGATTTATCTCTCTTTGAACCGGAGCAGATTGAAGATGGTTCTCCCTCTGATGCAGAGACGGGTAAACTCAAGATGCTTCTACTGGCTCTTAAGTACAGCAGAAGTCTGGAGATTTTAAGTGTTTTGCCGCGAATTATCAGGATATCCGAAGACGTTGAGGGTGAGAGATATGATTACTTGTATGTGGTATTAACCTATCTGCACTCGGTGATTAAAGGAAAGTTGAAAAAGCAGTTCGGGGAGATAGTAGAAAGAGAACACAAAAATGGTGAGGCAATTATGTATACAATAGCGGATAGTTATCGCGATGAAGGGCGGAGGGAAAAAGAGAAGGAATTGAAGGAATTAAGGAAGGTAATGAAGCAAAAGGATACTGTGATTGAGCAGGAAGAGAGATTGGTGCACCAAATCGTCCGGCGAATGATTCAGAAAGGGATGAGCCTGCAATCAATCCGCGAGATTACTGGTCTTGGCAATGAGACAATTGAGAAGATTAGCCATGAAAGGTAATTACGAGAGTGCTGAAATATTTGTGTAAACCTCAGAATAGGTGGTGTATGGATTATTTTAACCACTTAACCCAAATGGAGGTTTACTACAATGGCCAGCACTACCGTAATTACTCTCGTTAAGGCCAGGTATTAAATACATATCAGATCTAGCACATTCCTACCATGCGGTTTTCCAGTATAAATAACTGATCTGTTACTTTCAGCAGGGGTTTAAGGGACCCCCGCTCCGCCGTAGTTTTTTACGAAGTGAACCTGCTTGGCTGTAAAAACGGCTTCGCGGAGACGAGCAGGAAACACGGGCCATTACCATAGGGATGATCAATAAAAGACTAAAAAAGCGGATTTGACGAAATTCTGTGTGCAGATTCTGAATTTTTCTAAGATTGTCTGAAACATCTCTGCTGTAACCTTAATCTAATATCAGGTGAGAATTCGATACCGGGATTCCGGTACTGATATGGATTAAGACGCAGAAAAGTGGTTAAGGATCTACATGAGATCGAATTCTCAATCAAGTGGAGAAAGATCATCACAAGTAGTATTTTGCGATATGAAGCGGAGCTTAAGGTGAGACCTCAGTCTGATATCTTCCGGAATATTTCACAGGAGAGTATATGATCTACAGAACTCTTTTTATCGCTGCTATCGCGACCCTGTTGCTAAGCGGCTGCTATACCCAGTTCTCCACACTTGATCCCTATTATCGTCCTCAGGAGCAGTTTTCATCTCCTGACTCTGCTTCCGACAGCACAATAGCCGCTTCAAGAGTTGATACAATTGTTGTAAAAGAGCGGGAGCATTGTGTCTGGGAGAGGGATCTTCTGGGCTATCCCCGTCTGAGATGTTATGAATCATACTATCACCGGGACTGGTTTCTTTACAACCGCACCCCATGGTGGTACAGAAGTGATCCCTACTGGTTTGATTATAACCGTTGTCCAAGATACTACTATTATGACCGTGATTGCGGATGCTGCAGATATCACAGCAGTCATCATCACCATTATTACGGTGGAAAGCCAGGTGGAAGCACACCTGTTTCTCCAGGATCTGCCCCCAGGGAGAGATCTGGAGGTATTTCCTCAGGGAAAATCACAGAAACCACTGGTGATCAGTTAAAGAAAACAGGGGAGAATAAACAGGAGAATGTTAATCCCGGGAAAAGTGTTGTTCCACGAGCAAGGAGTTCAGGGATTTTGGTCCCCGAAAATGCCAAAAAGGTGGAACAACCCGTCAGTGAGCCTCAGAAAAAAGTAATCTCCAACCCTCCGGTTCAGGAATCTGAGCAAAAACCTGCTCCGGTTTATGAGCCGGAGCCGTCAAAAGATTCCAACCAGGATTCTCCCCGGTCTGGCAGAAGAAATCCAAGGAGCTGGTAATAATGAAAAAAAATATTCCTGTTTTGTCATTAATTTTTGCTGTGTTTCTTCCACTGGGCGCCCAGGAATCCGATGATGGAGCTGTGATCCGTCCGATGCAGGAGGTGGGAGTGGGGGTGCGCGCACTTTCTCTCTCCGGTAATGTTGTGGCTTTGTCAAATGATATGTCGGCACTTTACTGGAATCCTGCTGCGCTTTCCTTTTTACCTGTGCGGGAATTTCAGATTGGGCTTGACGGACATGATTTCAGCAGCATTTCAGAATTCTTTGGCGATAAAACCAGTGAGGATATAAGGAGATTCAGGCTTAATACCCTGGGTTTTATGATCTCAGTGCCTGCTTCAAGGGGTGGACTCACTATTGCAGCCGCTTACTATAGTCCGGTACTGTTTGATGACATATCTGATTATTCTGGTTCCTATACTTTAGATGGAGATAACATTTCAATTGAAAACCGGTTCAAAACCTCCGGAGGGCTCAGATTCTGGAGTGGCGGCTTTGGCCTCCAGGTCGCTCCATCACTTTCTGCAGGAGCAACAATCTCGCTTATCACAGGAAAAGAGAATGCGAATTACTCTTTTTACAGTACGGCAAACCGCATTTCCTTTGATTCCTATGAATGGGCGCTGGAAGGAAGGTATGTGGGATTTGATCTCAGGGGTGGTCTGTTGTACCAGACAGACAAATTCAGTGCTGGAATGAGGTTCTCAATTCCCCAGGTTATTGCTTTTACAGAAAGATTTTCTGACCTGGATACAATATACAAAGGGAAAATGTACTCCTCATATTCCGCAGCAGCCGGCCTGGGTCTCACTCTCCCGTTTATTACAATCACAGCAGAAGGGCGTGTAAAACTTCCATTCGATTTTGTTTTCCCCTCTCAGGATATTCCATCAGGCAGCCAGGCAGGGCATTACAAAGTGGGTGGCGGAGTTGGAATAGAGGTGCCGGTAGTAGTTCTGCCTTTGTTGGTAAGAACGGGGTTCTCGATCGACGAAGTGGATCTTCACAGTTACGCAGTAAAGTATGGAAAGGATAAAATCAACTGGTCCGATTGCGGGGTCAGTGTGGGTAAAAACAAAAGCCAGTTTACTGCAGGAATCGGTTATTCAGGATCGTCATTTTCATTTGATGTCTCTTATGGTTACTCAAAATGGCAGTTGATTACAAGGAAACACCTTAAACAGGACTATACTTTTCAGAGAGCCGGGGTATCTCTGGCTATCAGGTACTGAAATGAAAAGTGTGACGATTTTTACGGATGGTGCCTGTTCCGGGAATCCCGGGCCGGGTGGTTATGGGGTGATCCTGAGATATAATGGTGTTGAAAAAGAGTTAAAAGGGGGATTCAGGAATACCACCAACAACAGAATGGAACTGATGGGTGCTATCAAGGGATTGGAAGCCCTGAAAGAGCCCTGTGAAGTTACCATCGTTACTGATTCGCAGTACCTTGTCAATGCGGTCGAAAAGGGGTGGGCTGTTAAATGGAAGTCAAGGGGATGGATGCGTGGCAAGGGAGAAAAAGCACTCAACCCTGATCTCTGGGACAGGCTTCTGACTCTGCTCTCAAAGCATAAAGTCCATTTTGAATGGGTGCGTGGGCATCAGGGACATCCTGAAAATGAACGATGTGACCGTATGGCCGTAGAGGCCGCTTCCGGTAAAGATCTTCCTGAAGATATCCGTAGCTGAGCGGATAATAATCCTGCTGCTTCTCTGTTCAGACCGCGTTTCCGGATAATGTGGAATTCGCTTTGACTTGTTTTCCCTTCAGGAAGTAATTTTGATATTTATATGGTATACGGGGAATCCCCTGAAAATCGATAATGGAAAGGAAAATTGCGCATGAATGCAACTCCGGTTATTGACATGATTATCCGTTCCGGATGGATGGGACGATTGATCATAGTTCTCCTGATTGTTTTATCTTTTGTCTCCTGGGCGATTATTTTCAGCCGTCTCTATGTGCTAAACAAGGTGAACAAGGGGAACAGATTGTTTCGCCGCAGGTGGGATTCTCTTGGCCGACTCTCTGAGGTAGAGAATCTGGACAGTAAACTTAAAGAGTCTCTGATGGGGCACCTCGCAAAAACCGGTACATTTGAATACAAGCGTATTCTCGATGATTCCCGTTCTCACAAAGGTGTAAAGGACTGGTCATTTTTCCTGCAGAATCAGTTCAGTATGGCTGCAGATCGTCTGGAAAGTACTCTTATATCACTTTTGACACCCCTGGATAAGGGTGTTCTGATGCTGGCAATGACAAGTGCCATAGCGCCTTTTCTGGGACTTCTGGGAACAGTATGGGGTATCATGAATTCCTTTTATGAAATAGGTAATCAGGGCTCGGCAAGTCTTCCGGTGGTAGCGCCTGGTATTGCAGAGGCACTGATAACTACTATAGCTGGTCTTATGGTGGCTATTCCGGCTCTTTTCTTTTACAATTATTTCAATCACAAGGTGGAAAAGGTTGAAAACGATCTGGATGAATTCAAGGATCTCCTGACTGTAAGAATCAAGAAAGAGATATTCAGTCTGCTTTTTGCCGAACAGGCAAGGCCTCAGTCACAGTCAAACCAGCGGATGTGAAAATGGGAAGCAAACGAAAGTCACGCAGGCATCGTGCCATAAGCGACCTAAACCTGACTAATCTGATTGATGTGGTCTTTGCACTGCTTATCATATTCATGATAACTGCACCGATGATGACTCAGGGGGTACAGGTTGACCTCCCCAAGACTCAGTCGGAAAATGTGGAATCCAATCAGACTATTCAGGTGTCAATTAACAACAGAAATGAAATATTTGTAGATCAGGAAAAAGTCTCTCTTGTGGATTTCAGGAGAACATTCCGGGAGATTTTCGCAGGGCGTTCTGATGTGCCTGTGTTTATCAATGCGGACCGGAAAGTGCCTTATGGACTTGTAATCAGGGTTATCTCAGAGGTTCAGAACGCGGGTGTGGTTAAACTGGGCTTTCTTACTGCACCTTTGGACAAAACAGGTGATTATTGATGGCATCAATGGCAAGTGGACAGATGGGAAATGGGCCATTCAAAGAGATCCCGTTTACTACGGTTTTGGTTCTCTCGGTTGTCTTTCATGTTTTTGTACTTGTAATTATCCCGATTGCAACCAAACTGGTCTGGAAACCATCCAAATTTCAGAGGCCAAAGACATTTCAACTGGTAAGCGCTCCGCTTCCATTGCCTCCTACTCCTGTGCGGCGAACACCGGTTAAAACAGAGGCCCCGAAGCAGCGTATACCGAAGCAGGAATCAAAACCTGAGCCCAGCCCTGTTCCGGCGCAGAAAAATGTGCCAAAAAAGGAGACCAGACCTGCGAAACAGGAAGAGGCAGCTAGGCCGATTGAAGAAAACCTCGATGAACTGGCATCCATTCTCAATGAGATACCGAGTCCGGCTCAGGTGTCTGCGGTGGGAGATTTCAAATTCCATTGGTATCTTGCGAATGTGGTTCAGAAAATTGAACGTTACTGGAGTCCCTCCACTGAGAATCGTAATGTAAAGATACAGGTATCGTTTTCAATACAGAGCAACGGTTCCATAACGGAACCGGTTCTGGTCAGATCTTCGGGAAACAGTTCGCTTGACAATCTGGGATTAAGGGCGGTAAAGCTTGCCGCTCCTTTTGGAAAGCTTCCTCCCGGTTTTTCCGGTGACAGGCTGGATCTCAACTTAACCCTTATTCCAACCAGGAAGTAGGAAATGAATAGACGTTTTCTGTTGTTTTTTCTGATATGTGGATTGACTGGTATCACTTATGCCGAGAAATTCGATCTTGAGGTATATGCCAGCAAGTTCGACAGTATTCCTGTCGGGATACTCGACTTCAAAGCATCCAACGGGGTGCAGTTGACCGAGAATGAGCCCTGGAAGGTGATCGCAAATGATCTTGATTTCTGCGGCAGGTTTCAGGTTGTCACAGCAAAGGAATTTGACAGTGCTGCTTTTGCTAAAGCCAATGTGGGGCTTTACATCGATGGTCAGTACATGGTAGAGGGAAACACTGTGACTATCGATTGTTACCTGCGGGATGTAGTTAACAGGGAGCTTATTATCGGAAAGAAGTACAAGGGGGAGAAGAAGGCTCTGCGTGGGATGGCTCACCGCTATTCCAACGAGATCGTTGCGATGCTCTTCGGTGACAAGGGGATTTTCGAGAGCCGTATTCTCTATGTGAAAGTTACCGGGAACAGGAAGAATATCGCCATGATGGATTTTGACGGCTTCAGCAGGGGGAATATCACGGATAACGATGTGATCAATCTGTTCCCCACTTTTGCTGATCAGAACACAGTAATATGGACCTCTTATCTGCGCGGTAAACCGGATCTTTACAAAGGATCAATACTTGATGGGTCATCGAAGATATTTATCTACAGCCGCGCTGTGGAATCTTCTCCGGATGTCTCACCGGTGGATGGTACAGTTGCATACGCCTCATCAAAGAACGGAAATCTCGATATTTACACTTGCAATCCTGACGGGACCAATGTGAAACAGTTGACCGCTCATTACGGAGTCGATACTTCCCCCTCATGGTCCCCTAACGGTTATCAGATTGCATTTACTTCCGACCGTTCCGGAAATCCTCATATCTATGTAATGGACGCGGAGGGCGGAAATCAGCGTCGGTTGACATTTGAGGGAAAATACGCCGATTCTCCTGCCTGGTCTCCAAAGGGGGATAAAATCGCGTTTCAGATGATGGGTGAGAACGGTTCTTTCGATATCTACACCATAGCACCCGACGGATCGAAATTGACAAAAGTCACTAACATGCCCGGTAACAACGAGTATCCTACCTGGGCTCCTGACGGCTCACTGATAGCTTTTGTGAATACTGCCGGAGGCAGAAGTGATCTTTTCGTGGTGAAGCATGATGGAAGCAGGGCCCGAAGGGTCACATCGAGCGGTGATGTAAGAATGCCGGACTGGTCAGATTTTTAGTACTTAAACAGGGGAATTGTCATGAATAAAAAACGTCTTTGCATTATTCTGGGTTTTATGCTTCTTGCTGTGATAACCGGCGGGTGCAGGAAACAAAAGTCAACGCTTCAGGATATTCCGGTGCAGCAGCCTGCAGACAGTGTTTTCAGTGATTTTAAACCATTCGCCGATGTGGAT
>JAAYIG010000110.1 GCA_012523595.1 Fibrobacter sp. | reverse complement strand
TCCTCACAGATCAATGTCATAAAGATTATCGGTGATACACTCTATGGAGGGTTGAATGATGGCATTGTAAAGATACACAAGGACAGTCTTTATACTGCCAACTTTTATGACCCCTCGATCTGGCGTGTTGAGAAAAAAGATGATCCGGTGAATTCTATAATTAGAATATCCGGCAAGATAAAGGGTTACAGTGGACCGGCGATTCTTTACAATGGGAAGGTACTTCGTGCGGAAGATGGTGACCTTTACTATGGATCAACGAAAATCTTTTCGCTGCCAAGCAGGGTTACTGTTCTGAAGGAAAATGGCAATATCTGCTGGATCGGTACAGAGAAAGATTATTTCTATTCCTGGGACTGGAATCAACTGATAAACTATAGCATTAAAGGAATGTCTTTTACTTATGTCAATAAGATTCTCGTCAGCAGTGATGGTACTCTATGGGCTTTACCCAGAGTAGATGGCATCCCCTGGTGGAAAGCTATCAATTCTTTTGTGGCAGATGACTGGAATATATACAGTCCACATCTCATACCTAACATGGGATGGATGGGCGAGAACGAGGACAGCAGGGGTATGGCACAGAGCCCCGATGGAAGAGTATGGTTCGGGTTATCAGGGGGCCACATAAAGTGTTTCGATCCGGCATCGAACAGCTGGTCCCGTTTCTGTATTCCTTTCAATGACTATGGTGAGGGGAAGCTCTACCAGAGTATAGATTGTTTCAGATATGCATGGGCAAAGTGTGACGCGATAGCTGTGGATTCATCCGGCTTTATGTGGTTTTCTGTTTTCGACAGTTACTTTGGTTCGCTTATCTGCTATGACCCGCGTTATAATCCCGATTCCGATCAGGCAGATCCTGTAAAGGCCCACTATCGACACTTTTTTCCTTTGGATGATCCGAATCATTCTAAAACTTTCAGATCTTTGATTGTGGATAAAAGCGGGACAATTTTCGCTGGGGGTGAGGAGGGGACAGTCATTGCTTTCCGACATAATGGCAATCCTCTCAAAGACGGCGTAACAGTAATCGCTGCTTTCGCAGGTAAGGGAAAAGTCAATGATATGTCAACCTCTGATGATCTGATTACCAGAATAGTCACATCAAAGGGAGTATACGAATACAACCCGGAAACAAGACAGCTTACTGAAATGGAAGGCTTCGGACCAGAAGTGACCTCAATAGAACATGAGAACCCGTTTACAATATGGTTTGGTACAAACGAAAGCGGTCTAATCAGGTATAACCTTGTAAATGAAACAAAATCCTTCATTACCACATCACAGGGCCTTATATCGGATAAAATAACCGATCTGGAGATTGACAGAGCAAACGGGGTGCTCTGGGCGGGAACTGACCTTGGAGTCTCACGCATATCTCTGGGGTATAAACTGACATCCAACAAATCCTCAGATATATTGGTATTTCCAAACCCCTTTTTCCAGGCCAGACATTCTGAATTAATATTCAGAAATCTTCCGCCCGGAAGTAAAGTGCTGATATACACATCTAACGGGAACCTTCTGGCCAGAACAGAAGTCATGAGAGAGGGAATCGAGGGCGCATATCATGTCTGGAAACCTGAAAGACGTCTGGCTCCAGGGACTTATTTCTATTCCGTTCAATCCTCAGGAAAACTGCATCGTAAAGGTAAAATCCTCATCGCTCCCTGAATAAACTGGAGTACTGATGTCTGAAATCAGTGTTGTGATTCCTACCAGAAACAGAGAAGAAATGCTTCTGAGAGCTGTGGAGAGTGTTAGAAATCAGCAGCATGTCTCTGCTCCGGAAATAATTGTTATTGATGACAGCGGAGTAGAGAACAGGCATCTCGAGAAAAGATTATCGGATATGGGAGTTCGTTATATTTGCAGTGGGGGGAACAAGGGAGGCGGTTTCAGCCGCAATCTTGGAATAAAGCACGCATCGGGGGAGTTTGTCGCCTTTCTTGATGACGATGATTTATGGGACGAGAATAAACTGAGAATGCAGCTTGAAGTGATGAGAAGCGGGAATGCCGGACTCTGTTATACCGGCATAAATGCGATTGATATCCATGGAAGGAAAAAAAGATACGTTTTCCGAAAGCCCGGATCGGAGGATCATTTCAGGGCTATCATGAGGATGAATTTTATCGGCCCTACATCATCCGTGATGGTCCGGAAGTCGATCATAGAGAAGTCTGGAGGGTTCGATCCGGAACTGAAAGCACTGCAGGATTATGACTTTTACATCGGGATTCTCAGAAATCACCGGGCTGTTGGAATTGACTCACCTTTGACTTTCTACAATGATCATCAGATGCCTGACAAAGTTTCAGGAAGTCGTGAGTTTTACCTTCAGGCAGCAAATCACCTGAGAGAAAAGTACAAATCGGAACCTTACTTTGGTCTGCTGAAGAGATATCTGCTGGAAGTAAAGATAATGAAGATGTTCAGGTCTGGACAGTTTCTCAGAGAGACACTGAAGAACATGTTATGAAACGAATCAAGACAGCGCATATTGTCCATTCATTTCTTCCTGTCACTCAGAACTGGATCTATAATCAGATTTCGTTTAATTCTGATGTAAACCATATCGTCTTATGCCAGTTTATGCAGAACAGGGATCACTTCCCGTTAAGAAATATCCATGCTATTCTGGCTGAGAAAGCAATAGCTGGCAGGCTATATCTTCAGGCATTGAGGCTGATGCCCAGACTCTGTGAGAGACGATTCAGAAAGATTATCAATAAGGAAAACCCCGATGTTCTTCATGGCCACTTCTCGACTGAATCATGGCGGGTGTTAAGAATTGCTGATAGAGAAGGTATACCGCTTGTGACCACATTCTATGGCCTTGATATAAATAAGCTTCCCCGGCGTTCTGTATGGAAAAGACGCTACAGGAAGCTGTTTGAGAAAGGCTGCCTCTTTATCGTCGAAGGAAAGCACATGGCTGGAAGACTGGAGGCACTTGGCTGTGATTCCAGGAAGATAAGGGTGATAAAGATAGGAATCGACCTTGACAGAATAGATAAAACCGTATCTGCAAATGTGGCTGAAGCAAATAGCCCCAAAAAGATTCTCTTTGTAGGGTTGGAGAGGGAAAAGAAAGGGGCTGTGGATGCTGTTACGGCTTTTTGTATGGCAAGGAACCGCCATCCTGATATCGAACTCCACCTGATTGGTGATGGTCCGTTCAGGAAACGTGTCAGAGATATTCTCATATCCCGGAACTGTATTGACGGAGCGGTGTTTCATGGAAACACCAGTGTTGAGACTTACCTGAAACTTCTTGCCGCGTCCCATATCGTTCTCTCACCCAGTTGTACAGCATCCGATGGAGACACAGAGGGAGGAGCACCTGTGGTATGTATTGAAGCACAGGCCGCAGGTAAACCAGTCGTAGGAACCCTTCATTGTGATATTCCCGAAGTGGTTATTGATGGAAAAAGCGGTTTACTCTGTCCTGAGCACGATACAGATACACTGGCTTCCAATCTGATCTGCCTTCTTGACAATGATAAAATGCGGCTGAAGATGGGTGAGGAGGGAAGGAAAAATGCCAGGGAGAATCATGATATCAGAAAACAGGTAAAACTGATTAATGATGCATATTTATCGGCTGTATCTTTTCCGGATTAAAAAATGCTGAAAAATGGGGAACTGAGGGTTTGTGGTGAATCGCTGGTATCAAGGGATCAGTGGCTCTTGTTTTGTAAAGAGTCACCTTATTCCACATTTTTCCATACCCCGATGTGGGCCGAGCTTTTTGCCGATCCCGCTATGACTCCTGTGGCATCGATCCTGGAACTGAGTGACGGCTCAAGTGTTCTTTTTCCACGGGTTGTCAAGAAAGGGCCGGTCAATCTTTTCAATGTTATACTTTCCATGCCTGCCTGCACATTCGGAGGATGGATTTCCAGGACGCCTTTGAATGAGAACCATCACAGGGTACTTCTTGATTACTGCGGGAAATACAGAGATTTGCTTATAAGAGAGAATCCTTATGATCAGGTTCTGAACAGGGTGGAGATCGAGGGATCTGAGGATGATTTCACGCAAAGTGTCGATCTTTCCTGTGGATACGATGCTGTATTTGCAGGTTCGGAGTATTGCCACCGCAAAGCAGTGCGCAATGCGACAAAGAAAGGTGTGACTGTGGAGCAGGCGGAAGAGCCTGCTCACTGGGACGAATACTTCCGGATTTATCTCCATTCTGTGGAGCGGTGGAAATCGGGGCAGATATTTTCCGGTGTAAGTTATGATTCCGGATTATTAAGGAAGATTCGAAATCTGGATCATGCTTACCGAAAGTTATGGCTGGCCAGGGTTGGAGGGAAGGCAGTTGCAGGGATAATCTGCTTTTACTGGAATGATCATGCTGTTGCCTGGCACGGAGCTGGTCTTGATGATTATTTTATTTACCGTCCCAACAATATGCTTTACAACAGTGCTATCCGGCATGCATGTGAAAACGGTTTCAGGTGGTTTGACTGTAATCCATCGAGCGGAATCTCCGGTGTTATTAAATTTAAGGAATCGCTGGGAGCATCGAGACTGAGATGCAGGGTTATAAACAGAAAATCGGGGTTGAGAAGCCTGATTTCATTTCTCAGACGCAAGTGATTGAGAAGAAGTGCAGGAAAAATCAAGTCTGATAATTTGAATATTAGAAGGGATCAGAATAGAGATGGAATATGTACTTGCCAACTGGTGGTTCTGGATAGCCGGTCTTATTCTTTTTCCACTTATAGCTGTGTTGCCGCAGCTTGGTAATATTCATGCTGCAATAGAAGACAGGGGGAAGAACCCGGAGAAGATACAGAAGCTTTTTCTTTCGCCGGTTCCGCTTGCGCTCACTATTATAGGCGGGATGGGGGTTTTTGTCTGTCTTGTACTGTTCTTTTCGTCTATAGTTCTCGCTATGATCGATCATATAAAGGGCTGAGAGAGGAATATTCCGCTGCAAAGGCACACTTCATCTCCCGATACGATTTAGGATGAGTGTGTTAGCGGGATTATTGTCCAGTCTGCGGTTCAGGGTTAATCTCCAAATGCCCCCAGAGAATCAAGTTCGTCAAATGTCCGCACAAGAACAGAGTCGGGAATCGTGGTACCCGGGGTATCGATGTAGGTAGCGATCACATCAGAGATATCGGGATTTCCGAAATGTTTGAAAGCAGAGATAAAATCCTGCCTGTGAAAGGCTGATTTGCTGAATTTCCTGGTAAGGTATGCGGTCACATCATTAATTGAGTACTTATTATCCGAAGCCTGTCTGACTTTCAGGTCAAGCAGCATGACCACTTGAGTGCCTTTGTCATAGGCCAGACTGTGTATTTTCTGGGCAAACATGTTTTCCCTTAGCCATGGATCTGAAAGAGCGAGATGGGAGACTGAGGGGTCGACATAGAAAAAGCTTGTAAACCTTTTTCTAAGCTCTGCTTTGCTGTAGAGGTTCATTGCTGTAACAAGAACCGCACCCAGGTAATTGGTTGTAGCTTCTTTCCACCATGGATCATCGTATTCCCCGCATTGTATTCCGATGAAATGGTGCAGTGCCTCATGGGCAAGTACCTCGTGAAATCTGCTCTCTAAAGCCAGGTTTGGCTGAAGAAGTGAAAACCCGTAGCTTCCCTCCAGACCACCGCCGAAATCCTGTAACGCAACAGTATATAAGGAAGGGAATTTACCATAGAGGGAAGAGATTGTATCAAGGATTCTGGAGAAGTTCTGAGCTACAGTGGGCATAACAGCAGTTTCATAATTACCATTGAGCATATCGACAAAAGTAAACTTCGTTTCTCCGGATGTCCCTTCGACAATCGGACTGCACCCGGCAGAGAACTGGATAAAGAGCAGTTCATAGAGATTTGAACAGGAGAAAGACTTACCTGGTATTCCGTAAATGGGTATTCGGGATTCAACATTTACTCTTAAATCCAGGGGGGTGCGCCAGGCATTGGCAATTGGCAAATCCAGATAAGGGATTATAAAGCATGAGGCACCGATCAGGAAAAGAAGTGAGTCGCTGACCTGAACAGACGGGAGATAATCTTTGGATGTATCCTCAAAAGCACTGTTATTCAGTTTGTAGTTCAGTGTAACCGGATAGTGAATGTTGTAGGTAAGATCTAAAACGATATTATAAACGGGTCCGATTTTCTCTAATGTGCAGGTTGTGTCGATAATTAAACCATCCGAGTCTATCACTTGCAAATCACGTACAATTATGCCGGAAACATAATCAACAGGGTTGTCAAAGAAATGATAGGGGAGGGCTAGTTTTCCCGGTCTGCTGACTTTAAGAGAGATCGAGAGAGAGTCCTGGTGCAAACCTGTCAGCTTAAGAGTGTAAGAGTATGATTGCTGGTCATGACGGCTTTCTGTGGGCAGTTGAGAGCAGGAGAAAAGGAGCAGCAGGAAAAGAAGCAGTGTTTTATGTGGCGTCTTCATGATAACTTAAAATAAATTACAATCGGGGTGCTGCTGATCAACAATGAATTGACATAACCATGAGAGTAATATATTTTTAACCTGTTTCAAATGAGTTGCCCGGCAACCACCGGGTTAAAATCAGGAAATCTTTGAAATACACTGGTCAGTAG
>JAAYIG010000109.1 GCA_012523595.1 Fibrobacter sp. | reverse complement strand
GAAGAATTTCTTATCGCTTCAGGAGTATAGCCTTTCCTGCGCAGCCCGGACAGAGTGGGCATTCTGGGATCATCCCATTCATTGACATATTTGTTTCTGACCAGCTCGAGCAATTTACGTTTGCTCATAACTGTATAGGTAAGGTTAAGACGTGCAAACTCTATCTGCTGCGGGTGATGAACCCCAAGCTGATCCAAAAACCAATCATAAAGCGGACGATGATCTTCAAACTCAAGCGAGCACAGAGAATGAGTCACCCCCTCGATTGAATCCTCCAGGCCATGAGCCCAATCGTACATGGGATAAATTTTCCAGGTTGTACCGGTTCGATGGTGAGCGACCTTGAGAATCCTGTACATAACCGGATCCCGCATATTCATATTGGGATGCGCCATGTCAATTTTAGCTCTCAACACCCTGGAACCATCCTCAAACTCTCCGTTTCTCATTCTCTGAAAAAGGTCAAGATTCTCCTCTACCGAACGATTGCGATAGGGACTTTCTTTTCCCGGCTGGGTCAGTGTACCGCGATATTCCCGGATCTGATCAGCACTGAGATCATCTACATAGGCTTTCCCGGCCTTGATAAGCTCGATTGCCCAATGGTACATCTGTTCGAAATAATCCGATGCATAGTACAGATGGTCTCCCCAATCAAAACCAAGCCACTTTATATCCTCTTGTATGGCTCTGATATATTCCTGTTCCTCTTTTGCGGGATTGGTATCATCAAACCGCAGATGACACTCGCCCCCATGCTCAGCAGCCATGCCAAAATCGATACATATAGCTTTTGCATGTCCAATATGTAAATACCCGTTGGGTTCAGGCGGAAAACGGGTAACCACTTTTTGCCATTTACCCTTTTTTAAATCCTCCCGGATTATGTCCCGGATGAAGTTAGCAACCGGAACAGCTCCCTCTTCCGTTGTTTTCTTGTTTTTATCAGGCAGGTTTTCTGCAGCGGAATTCTCCATAAAAACTCCATTTACATTTATTGATATTTGTTTTACGTTTCAAGATACAGAATAAACTTTTCAATTATAGTTATTAATTATTGCCTTTAAATTCATAGTCGCAAACGACTCTCTGTGTTCTTACTTTAGCAATATATTCCGCGATTTTCAGATGTTGAGGATGGTTCTGGTAGATCTCAAGATCCTCTCTGGAATCAAATACCGAATAGAGGCTAAGATCAAAAGCTGCATCTGAACTGTTGAAATTGATTCCTACTTCAACCTCCTTTATTTGAGGTATCACCTCTTTGAGCGCCTCGATATTTTCTTTGATAGTTTCAGCTATTTCGTTTTTGGTCTTTCCCTCGTAATAATCAATTAACTTCCACATAACTATGTGTTTAATCATTTCACATATTCCCTCTGATAAAATTGGCAGCAGTTATTAAACGTCTGGTTACGGTTTCTTTACCCAGAACTTCCAACAGCTCAAAGAGCCCGGGCCCAAAGCTTACTCCGCTGACTGCCAGGCGTGTAGGATGAATCAGTTTTCCGGCAGGGATGTTTGAGCTTTCTGAAATCTCATGAAATTTCTTTTCGATCTCCTGGGATGTAAAATTTTCCAAACCGT
>JAAYIG010000108.1 GCA_012523595.1 Fibrobacter sp. | reverse complement strand
TGGTAGATCATGACCTCTTCCACTTTTCCTCCCTTGACCCTTGTCCAGAGAGTATCACACTCAGAATCAGTTTTAAAAATCTTTACCTGACTTACAGCATAAGTGGGCCCTACCCCCTCCATTGCCAAATACCCCCCATCACTGGTTTGAATCACACTCTGCAGAGTGGCATTTTCATAACCTGTAATGGTTTTGGACCATAGAAGATTAAGGTCCTTGTCAAGACGTGTTATTTTGTTGGCGTCCGCCACTACAAAACCATCATTATATGCCGGCTTTATACTATTTATCCTGGAAAAACCCTCAATTGTCTTAACTGCCTCTCCTGTGGAAACATCGACAGCAACAATCTTAGTTGTATCCGCACAGAGAATCCGGTTACCGGATGCCTCAATCATGTATTGAGGTACTATTCCTAAATCTTTCAGCGGTCTGGCCCATTTGACAGGCGGAAGGGTTTGGGAGGCAATACAGAGTGAGAAAATGATGAAGATAGAAAAGCCGGCGATCTTAGTTTTCATCTTAGCACCTCCATACATATTCATATATAGAAAGGATATCAGCATTATGGCAACAGTGCAATCAGGGAATGGATATATCTGAATACAAAAGAATACAAATTCGGTATGTGGGTTCCGGAGTACAAGAATTGAATTTATCGTGCTCTGCGAAACGGTGATCGTAATCGTAAAGTGCAAATTATTGCATTAAGAGAGATAAGGTGGGGAAGTCTGAGAGCTTCTCAGAATAGGAATAAGGTTTGGGGCGGTTGCGGGATGCTTTCTGCCCTTTCTGTTGGGCAGGCATCATCTTCCGGCTCGTCGTTCCTCCTAGGTATGTCGTTTGTATCGCGGAAGAAGACTTCCGCTTTTTTGAGCATACTGCACCTGAGGACAGGTGCACATCCAGTCCTGCCGAGCGTACCACAAAGCTTCATCAGGTGAAACAGACATATTATTCCTTTAACATTCCATATTTTCCATTTACTGGCATTGTTCAACTATTAATTATTTTTTTACTAAACAACGACAAAGCCCTCTACTGCTAATATCCTGTATTATTTTCCTGAAATACGGTATTTTTTGCAAAATTTGTAACCACTTTCATCTTGTTTTCCCTTATATTATAAATTATCTACTAAACAACAGTCCCATCAAAAACTATCAGGGGTGGATAGTATGTTAAAGAAAAGTGCTGCAATTATCACTCTGTTCTCTACCGTTCTCTTTGTTTCTGCAGGTGATCTGAATGATACCCAGCTTGCGGTTTTGCAGAAACAGTTAACTGAAGCCCTCAAAAAAAGTATCACTATAGAGCAGGCGCAGGAGCGGCTGAGACAGCTTGATCTCTATCAGAAAGAAAACCCGGTTCGTCCCTTCAAACGCGGTATTCAAAATCGTGTGCCCAGACTTCCAATGGCGCTCTCAAAAACAAGCGCATCTGCAATAGAGCGAGTGCTTATTATCGCCAATAAAACACTCTACGAAAACTCAACTGCCAGAGAGAAAATTGACCGCTACATCCAGGATATCAGGGCTGCGCATAACTGTGAGGTTATTCTGGAGACAATGGAGGGCGGGACTCCTCCTCAGATAAAGGGCGTAATAAAGGGATATTACAACGATGGTGGTCTGGATGGTGTTATCCAGATTGGAAAAATTCCTGAGGCATGGTATGAATCGGATAACGATCCGACTACCGGAAGGTACGATAAATTCACCTGTGACCTGTATTATATGGATCTTGACGGGGAGTGGACCGATATTGATAACAACGGGTTATTTGACGGGCACACCAGAGGAAGCGGCACTCTGGGAATCGAAATCTTCTACGGACGAATTGACTGCACCACCATGGGGAACTATGGTACAGAGGTAAAGCTGCTTACAGAGTACATGGACAAGCTTCACAACTACTATATGGGCAATGTTCCTCTTAACAAAGCTGCGCTGGGATATCTTGACTACGACTGGCGTACGTCGAGAAATTATCTCAATGAGATCTACCCCGGTTCAGACCAGAATGAGCTGATCCGGTGGACTGAAAACAATCCCCCGGTTAACAAATCCGATTATCTTAACAACCGTCTGCAGAAGAACTACTCCGCACTCCAGATGTGGTGTCATGCATCATACAATGTCCATGCTCATCATACCGGCGGCAACTCATCAATTGCAGATATCATGAATACCAACCCCAAACCGGTTGCTTACTTTCACGATGGATGTCATGTGTCTGATTTTGCCGCCGGACGAGGGAGAGCGTTTCTCGGGGGAGCTTATGTGTTCAACAAGAGTCCTACAGCGCTAATGTGCATGAGCGGGAGCAGAAGCGGGCAATGGCTTGGCCTGATGGCAAGGAAGATGTTCCAGGAGCTGGCAAAGAACACCTGTGTTGGCCAGGCGTTTAAAATCTGGTTCTCCGAATATCAGAACACAAGCGAGGAGCGTGACAAGCAGAACTTTATAGGATGGAATTATGGTTACAATATATTTGGCGATCCGATGATCACTTTAGTAGAGCAGGTGCCGGTCAGTATAGTCCAGAAAGCCGAATCCGCACTGCAATCCGGCAGGTTGTATTGTTCTGTAAACAATGGCACCATTGACATTTCATATATGATTCGGGACAAATCACCGGTTACAATCGACATTTTCGATATCAGCGGCAAGCTGATTCACGGAATTCACAAAGGGGTACATAACAGCGGTATCGGGAAGACAAGTGTATCTTCAGAGATTTTTCCTGCGGGATCGTATATTGTTGTGCTGAAAAGCAGGGCAGGTAAAGTATCAGAGAGGGTGTTTATAAGGGATTAGGGAGAGCTTCTGCGTCCTTCGCGTCCTCTGTGGTTTATTTCTTTATGGTTTTAAGGTGCCTTTAAAACGGGATTCACGCTTTCGCTGGAATGAGCCATGGTAGTAAAAGGTGCTTGTAAAGATCAATTGCTGAATCCGTCATGCCTGAGAAAACAGGCATCCGGAGTCCATTTCAGGACTGGATTCCCCCTTTCGGGGGAATGATGGAAGGAGTTTTGCATTCGTAAACAATTGTCACCTAATGATTCATTTCACCTCAAAAAGCAACTGCATCGCATCATTCTCCGCGATTTTCGACATAAAAGCCTTGAACTGATCCAGTTGGGAAACTGGAACCGGAGAATAGAATTTAAACGACGCGTTACGGGTGATGGAGATTACGGAGTTATCAAAAGCAAATTCAAGATGATAACTGCCCCAGGGGGACTCCAGATGAACCGGTGTGGGCTTGACAAGCATTCTCCAGTTCTTCGGAATTTTGATAGTCTTCTCCTCACAGAAATTACCAATACCGTAAGCGGATTGAGACATATCAATTGGGAATGATCGCTTCTCCTCAACCGGGAAATCCCTCGAGCCCACATCATCGACAAAGCGGATCGCCATGCTGATTGTACTCCCGTTTCTCATCGCCGCGTTCTTTGCCGTAAATCCATAGAAATACCTGAGGGTATCGCTCGATGTTGATAAATCATCAAACTTCAGAGAATCCAGCGTCATCTGTGTATAATCCTCAGCAACCGCACTGTGCATCTTCTGACGCTGTTCATCAGCGGAGATATAACGGTACAGACGGCGGATCCCCGCGGCTTTGACACCGGTGCGAAGAGTCGATGTCTGCACCCTGAGAGTAAGAGATGTGTCAACCTCCGATACGGTAATTCTCTTTACATAACGGTTATCAGAGGAATCCAGCGGCAAAGTAATAAGATTTCTCGTGGAATCATCGACAATGAGTGCTACCGCCCCCTGGTCCATCTCCGGAAGATAGCCGAAATTCAGACAGTCATCCGTACAGTCCATATAATACTGCCTGTCATCGATTTTAAAGGCAACGATACAATGGTTGAAATCAGGGCTGGTCGGGACATTTGTGATACCGTTGCGCATCTCTGTGTTGACAAGCACAAGCCGGGCCCTGATTCCGGCTGCCTCAAGAAGATACCTGGCCAGTGATGACATGTCTTTGCAGTCACCCTGTCCCGGTGACAAAGGATAACATGGAAGAAACGGTTATAAGTGACGGGTTTCACGCAAGAGAGGTCGTGTTTAAATAAGCTGTTCATGCCCGCAGAAAGCGGGCATGATTAACATGAAATTACAGTCAAAAGAGATACAGGAATCATGCCGCTTCTTTCTCTGCAGAATGTCACAATCGAGTTTCCCGGTGTACGGGCACTGGACAATGTATCGGTAGACTTTGAAGAGGGAGAGATTCATGCTCTGGTTGGAGAAAATGGAGCAGGTAAATCTACTCTGATAAAGGTTATAGCAGGAGTATGGCCCTGCAGTCTTTACACGGGGCGTATGTTGATTGACGGTAAAGAGGCCAGGTTTCATTCGGTCCGCGACAGCGATGCAGCTTCGATTCAGGTAATATACCAGGAGCTCTCTCTTGCAAACAACCTGACTGTTGCTGAGAACATTTTTCTGGGTCACGAGCCGCGAATCCACGGGCTTATCGATTTTGTAACAATGCACAAGAAATCCGGAGAGCTCCTGGAGATGCTCGGATCTTCCATTAGCCCCGGTGCAATTGCATCGGATCTCACTATCGGGCAGCAGCAGATGGTTGAAATCGCAAAAGCGCTCTCCAGAAAAGCCCGCCTGCTTATCTTCGATGAACCCACCGCAGCTCTTCCTGAGCACGATGTGGAGAAGCTCTTTACAATAATCAGATCTCTCAAAAGCAAAGGGATAGCCATAGTTTACATCTCCCACAAGCTGAACGAGATAAGGGAACTGGCAGACAGGGTAACTGTTCTCAGAAACGGAAAAGCAGTCAACCGTTATACCAGTGATTCCCTCGATATGAGTGCAGTTGTGAAAGACATGATCGGGCGTACTCTTGACAAAGTATTTCCTGCTCACGCGAAGCATTCTGATCAGGTCATCCTGAAACTGGATAACATCACCCTTGTAAGCAATGAAAAAAAGATTATTGATTCGCTCTCTCTTGAATGCAGACAAGGGGAAGTTCTGGGAATTGCCGGTTTACTTGGTGCCGGCCGTACAGCTCTGTTCAGTCTTATCTATGGTGTATTCAGCGGTCATTACACGGGAAAATTGACTTTCGACGGAAAAGAGTACTGCCCGGCCAGTCCCGCAGACGCGATTGCAAGGGGGATTGTGCTTGTTACAGAGGACCGCAAACGATACGGCCTGGTCGCGACAGCCAGCGTGCAGGAGAATATGACCCTTTCCGCTCTGGAAAGGTTTACCAGTAAAGGTATGATAAACGGTCCTGATGCTCTCAGTGAGTGTCGCAGTTATGTAAACCGCCTCCGTATCAAGACTCCATCACTTGATTTCAATGTCTCAAACCTCTCAGGAGGCAATCAGCAGAAAGTCATACTTTCAAGATTTCTCATGGTCAATCCCAAGCTTATTCTTCTTGACGATCCCACCAGAGGAGTCGATGTCGGTTCAAAGCAGGAAATCTATGCCCTGATCCATCAATTGGCATCGGAGGGAATAAGCATTCTTTTTGTTTCATCGGAACTGCCTGAAGTTATCGGGGTTTCCCACCGTATCATTGTGCTGCAGGGCGGGCGTAACAGAGGCGAGTTCGAACATGGCCGGGTTACCGAGGAAGAGGTAATGGGGATAGCCACTGGTGTGGGGACAATTGAATCTCATAATCGGGAATATAGCAAACAGGAAGGGTAGTATCGATGAAGGAAAAACTGCTTGAATTGTGGAAAGCTACAAACAAACGTGTTGTATTCATGCTTTTTCTCCTGGCACTTATTCTGATTGTTTTCAACATCCTCTCCGGCGGCTACATCCTAAGAGCAGAGAATCTGGCAAATCTGTTCCGACAGGTTACTGTTGTGGCAATTCTTTCTGTTGGAATGACACTGGTGATAGTGTCCGGGAATATCGACCTCTCTGTGGGGTCTGCACTTGGAATGTTCGGAGCGCTGACTGCGGCTCTTATAGCTCATATGGATATGAATCCACTTGCAGCCATTTTCCTGGTGCTTGTTCTGGGCTTTCTCACAGGGTGTTTGCATGGAGCGCTGATCCACTATTTAAATATTCCCGCTTTTGTAGTCACTCTCGGCGGACTGATCGCCTACAGAGGAGTTACCCAGTATATTGCCCGTCAATCGATTCCGGTGCGGGTGTCATGGATAAAATCAATCGCTCAGGATTTCACTCCCGATTACGTGAGTTTTTCACTTATGGCAGTTGTCATCGCCGCGCCGGTTGCCTTGACTGCTGTAAAACGGTTACGGCTGAAAAAGGCGGATCTTCCGGCTCCTGTGCCATTGTGGGTTGAAGTACTCAAAGTGACTATCCTGGCGGCGGCTATCACAGGTATAGTTATTACACTGGTAAGCGGTGATGGTATCCCTGTTCAGGCTTTGATTCTTCTGGTTGCTGCTGTGCTTGTAAGTCTGATAGCCCGTTACACCCCTTTTGGACACTATGTTTATGCTATCGGGGGTAACAAGCAGGCGGCCCTTTACTCCGGCATTTCGATTCCCCGCAACACAATTCTGGTATTTGGTCTGATGACCATGCTTTCGGCGGTTTGCGGAATAATAACCATTTCCGAACTGAGTTCCGCGGCTCCTGATATCGGTGATTTAAAGGAGCTGGAGGCTATAGCAGCCTGTGTGATAGGAGGAACCAGCCTGATGGGCGGAAGCGGTTCTGTGGGTATGTCGATACTTGGCGCCTTTATAATGGCCTCCATTAAGAATGGCATGTCGATGATGGGGATAGTTGCACAGATGCAGAAGATTATACTGGGATCGGTTCTGGTTCTGGCTGTAGCGCTTGATCAGTGGTCAAGGAGGGGAAAGGGGCGCTGAAGACAGACTGGATTCCTGATTTCTCAGGAATGACCATAGAGGTGAGGGTGTGCTTGTGAGGAAGCGAATTACCTTAAGGAGTCACTCTGTAAATAAAAAACAATTATCTGCCGCTTATTAAAAAATCTGCCTGTGAAAGGTTATTCATCCAGGTGGGATACTGGCTGCCCCATACCAGGGTATGAAATTCCCAAGGAATATTGTTCTGCTCAGCGAAATTCTTGATACGATCCCCTGAAGTCCAGTTCATCTGATTACGGTTACCCTCAACGACTGCCATTTATGCTCATTATCACCGGTAATCTGGTTCCAACACTTCAAAAAGTCACTACGGACCTGCCCATTGCCCAGAAACTTATTGGCACCTGCTGCCGGCGGGTGGGCAGGAGTACAATGATACCAGAAGCAGACTTAAAAGTACTAAGAGATGTTTTTAATCATACGACCCGGTCCTTTCGTTAATGCCTACTAATATGAGAGTTTTTCTAAAACATCTCTGTTTTCCTGTTTTTTTCTGTACACAGATTATGCACACTGACGCAGAACAAACAGGGGATCGAAACACAAGCATTTTCTGAGTTGAGCGAAGGGAAAAATCAAAGAAGCTTCTGGAGGGAGAGATACTGCCTGCGAGAAAGGCCACAGGCAGATCGAAATTGCAGACTACATCAGGCTTTCGCTGCTACTGCTGAGATTATCAGTAATCTTTTTTACAAGTCTTTGGACATTTCCCAGGTTCTCTGAAGCACCCAGAACATTGCCTTCCTGAAATTCTGAAGCGGCACGGGTCAATGCGCTTTCCGCCGCGCTAAGATCCTCTTTCATCTTGGCAATCACCTTTTTTTCTTTAGAACGGGAAGCCCTTTTAATATCCGCAGCAGCTTCTTTTAACATCCCCTTTGCCAATTCGAGGTTTTCCCGGACCTGGTTTGTAATCGCTTCTTTAGCCGCAGGAGCTTCATTTTTTATCTCGATTGCAAGATCTGTTGCGTTTTTCAGGTACTGTTTGGCTCTTTTGTAATTCCGGGATAGAAAAAATGCGCTGTTCTGAAGCGCAAGTTCAGCCTCTGCTGCTTCCATCGCTTTCTGTACATTTCTGAAATTGTTAGTCATGAATTTATCTGCACCTGCATCCTGAGCTGCCTTGACCGCAGCTTTTGCGGCAGCAAGTTCCTCATCCGGCGCTTTGGCACATCCTGAGAGAGAAAAAAGGATCCACATTGCGGCGAAAAGCAGAATCACCTGATGGCGAAAAAGGCACATGTCAACCTCCTGTGAAGGTTTGGGTTAGATTTACATTTAACACGGTGTTAAATGAACCGAGTAAGCCACAGAAACAATATAGTTCTTTGCAGAAAGGGGAAAAAATGACCTTTTTGGAAGAGGTTGTGGCTTAAGTCATACTTTCACCCCAGGTGAATTTATGAATTAATGGGGAAAGTCACCATTTCACCTCAGAGATGAAACAGGGACAGGGAGGGGACGTGATTGTGTTTTTAGGAACTTTCGTAACCTCGGAGAGCCGTGCCTGTGAAAACAGGCATCCAGGATTTCATTCTTTTACCCCGGAGATGACATAGTGATTATGCGCTGTATCAGGGCCCAAAGTCAACTCTGAGATGGTTTAAGCAGATTGTGGATTTCAAACAGATAGGTAAAGGTATAATCTTTGGAAAAAAATTAAAAAGATAGTCCATCCCTTGCGATTTCATTTTTTCACCCCAGAGGTAACTTAGTGACTCAGGTGGTTTATTTAACGAGTTAAATTACAGCTTCACTTCAGAGTAATATTTTGCATTTATTGTAGCTTGTAACCTCGGAGAGCCGTGCCTGTGAAAACAGGCATCCAGGATTTCATTCTTTTACCCCGGAGATGACATAGTGACTTAGCGCTGTTTCAAGGCACCGAGTCAACTCTGAGATGACTTAAGCAGATTGTGGATTCCCACCAGACAGTTAAAGTTTATAATCTTTGGGGAAGTAAAAAGATAGTCCGTCCCTTGCGATTTCATCCCGGGGGTAACTTAGTGACTCAGTTTATAGTTGTTTAACGACTTAAGTCTGGGTTTCACTACAGAGGTAAATATTATACACACCCCATTGGCAAGACTTGAATGTAAATCCCTTTTAATTCACCACACACTGCAATCTAATAATAAAGCCCCTGGGTCATCCCAGAGGCTACTATAAAATTAAAGAAACAGCACCTGTGAGCTGTTTCTGTATATTACATCGGTTCGTCTTTGGGCGGTTTGAGTGTGTCTGTAATCTTTTTTATATAACTCTGAACTGTGGCAAGATGTTCAGATGCACCCAGGACATTGCCAGCTTCATATTCAGCTTTTGCACGAACTGCGGCACTGTCAGCAGCGCTGAGATCAGACTTCAGTTCTGCAATGAGATTTTTATCCTTCGAACGGGAAGCCTTCTTGATGTCATTAGCTGTCTCTTTCAGCATACCATCAACTAATCCCAGGTTCTCCTTAACCTGCGCTATTGTGGCTTCTCTTGCTTTGGGAGCTTCATTCTTTATCTCTGTAGCTACCTCGGTTATTTTCACCAGATTCTGGGTTACTATTTTGTATTTCCTGTTGAGAATAAACTTGCTTTTCTGCAAGGCAATTTCCCCTTCTGCATTTTCCAGAGCCTTTTTCATGTTCTGAAAATTCTTTGCCATATATTTATCCGCCTCAACGTCCTGAGCTGCTTTTAATGCAGCCTTTGCTGCAGCCAGTTCCGCAGTAGGCTCTTTGGAACATCCGGAAAATGAAAAGAGAATCGACACACCGGCAACAAAAAGGGTCACCTGACGGCGAAAAGAACGCATACCATGCCTCCTGTGAGCAAAAAAGGTTATGATTTCATAAGTCAACTAGGAAAAACCCGCCAGACTGTAAAAACAATATAGTTCTTTGCAATGAGGGTATAAAAGTCCAAAGGAGTCCAGGCCCGTCCCGTCTCTCTGTTGAGTATATCCTCAACAAAAAACAGCCTTTAAAACTCATTATTCAATGGCACCGAAAAGTTTATGCTTATATTAAATGTCATAAGAAAGTTTCTTTACGACTATTCCTGAGAGCAGCATTGATACACGGTTATCTTTCAGAACAGGAGAGATACTTAAATGAAGAAATCAGTTTTGTCAGCGATTCTTCTAAGTCTGGCAATTTCAGTTCCAGCTCAAAAGACAGTATATATCCCAAGTTTCATAACTCGTGAAGGCATAAATCTCAACGATCCTTCCAGCAAATGGAGCTATTCCCGGAGCAAAGAAAGCGAAAACATCGTTGTATTCTGGGAACCAGGGTTTGGCAATGATCCATCAAGTGCCAGCGGCAGTTATCGTGTAAACATGACAAACCTTCTGGAGGTGGCTGAAAAGAGCTATACGTTTTATCTGGATTCTCTGGGCTTTGCTGTAAGGGGTTCTTCTGTTCTAGATCGATACAAATTGATGATATTCTTATTATACAGCACAGAATGGGCTGCATACGGCTCAGGGCAGGATGACAAGGTCGGATCATTGCATGTAAATCCGGCAGCAGCCAATATCTCAACTGTTGTAGCACATGAGATCGGGCATTGCTTCCAGTATATAACCGGCTGCGACACTGATGGAGGTTACCGGTACGGTTTTGGTCCAAATACATCTGGAGGAAATGGATTCTGGGAACAGTGCGCTAACTGGATGTCTTTCAAAGTTTATCCGCAGCAGCAGTTCAGATCAGGAGATTTCAACGAATACATAAAAAATAACCATCTTCATATCATTCACGAAAGTCCCCGCTATGCCAATTATTTCCTTCCGGATTACTGGACATTTAAACACGACAAGAAATTCATGGGGACACTCTGGAGAGAATCCCGTTCCCCGGAAGATCCTGTGGAAACTTATAAAAGGCTTAACTCTTTGACTCAGGAAGAGTTCAACGATGAAATGTATGAGCACGCATCACGCTTGACAACCTGGGATCTTCCGGACCTGAAATCTTACGGTGCAAATTATATCGACAGCAGACCTCAGGTTAAAATGAATCTCACTTCAGATAAATTCTGGCTGATCGATCCCTCTGTATGCATAGAAAATTATGGTTACAACAGTATTAAGCTTAATGCCCCTTCACAGGCTAAAGACGTATCAGTTCAGTTTCAGGGAAAAGCAGGCGCCAGCGGTTTCAGGTCTTTAAACATCAATAAAGGCGGCTGGCGATTTGGATTTGTAGCTCTTCTGAATAACGGGACAAGAGTATACAGCGAAATGGGAAGAGCTAAGGTGGAAAACGGCATCAATCCTGAGCAAACACTTACATTCAGTGTTCCTGCCGGGTGTTCGAAATTGTGGTTTGTGGTTTCCGGCTCTCCACAGGAGCACTGGAGACATGCTTGGGACGACAATAATTCCAATGATGAGCATTGGCCATATCAGGTTAAATTTACAAATACCAACCTGTTGGGACAGACAGATGTGGAAATGTATGTATCTGCAGGAAAAAATATCTCACAGAGGCATCAGGTTGTCTCCTGCAGGACAGTTAGTCTTCCGGAAAAAACACATTGGCGGATAACAGATTTAGCCGGGAAACAGATCGGATCCGGTTATGGTAACTCTATAGATATCAGCCGTTTTTCAAACGGAAGCTATGTACTGGGTTATTCCGGCAAGTTTTATAAACTGATCAAGAATCCATTATCAGCGATGAATCATTGAGAGGATCAGAGGGAGATTTTTTAATTGCATTGAGCATATCAAAGGGGGAGACAATTGGAAAGCTCCTCTGATCCTCGGATTCACAAATTTCCCCAGAGTTCCTAAGTTAAAAATCAAGACTTTTTTAGTTTTTTTGATGTCATCTTAAGGCTCTACAGAGACAATACTAATCTTTTCCTCTGCCTGTGTTGTTAGGCAGAGGGAAGGACAACTTCCC
>JAAYIG010000107.1 GCA_012523595.1 Fibrobacter sp. | reverse complement strand
CTATGCAGTTATATTATTTGTAGCATTAAATACACCTGCACTATATACCAGTTTACACAAAAAATTCCGCACACCCCATTGGAAGAAAAAAAACAGTCCGTCCCTAACTCACGTCCCCAACTCAAAAAATATCGAAGTCTTCTCAACCTCCTCCGGAAGAAATCTCTTAATCTCCACTATATCTTCTTCTCTGATCCTAAGCAACTCAAAACAACTTTCCTCTACTTGAGGCGCTTTGAACTGCCCCCCCACACCCATTCCACATTCATAGCAGAGCCAGTCTGAAATATGGCACAGGGCTACTATATTGTGGAAATCCGAACTCTGAGGAGTTGAATGATGGTAGATCAGGGGAAACTGGATTTCTAATGGGAGGCCCCAGTTTTCTGTCAGCCATTCAGCTACATCTGTATGGGTATATCCTAATACCCTCATTTCAGCCTCGAAAACCGGTATCTCTTCGTCTGCTGCCAGTTGCAGGGCTTTGTGAAAATCTTCATGGACATACTGTTCAAGTACCACTTTCCCGATATCATGAAGGAGACCGGCACAGAAGGCCTCTTCGGGATCGAATGGAAGAAGGCTTTTTATTCTGCCGGATAGGTTTTTGCAGATCAGGCCGCAACTGAGGGAATGTAGCCAGAATGCCTGCCTGTTAAAGAGTGCTGAAATTCTTTTTTTCTCAGGAAACAAATCAAAAACCGTGAGGCTCAATACTATTGTATTTATTACTTTAAACCCAAGTAAAACCACTGCGTTATTGATACTTGTGATTTTTCTTGGGATCCCATAGTAGGCGCTGTTTGCCAGTCTGAGCACTTTGGCTGAAAGGGAAAGATCCTGTCCGATCAGAAAAGCTACATCGCTGGAAGATGTAAGAGGATCATTGATCATTCTGATAAGGTGGGAGGCAACCTTAGGCAGGGTCGGAAGGTTAGCGACCTGTTTAAATTTCTCCTTCTGTTGTTCATTTATCTGCATAATTCAGCCTTTTCCTATCTTATGAGATATTATTGATTATATTAGGATGGTGTCTGAATTTAAAGTTAAATCTTTGCTGATCAAATTTGTTCTTTTTACAAAAAAAGGATTATTTCTGCAGCGGATTATTCAATGTCATACTAACAACTAATCTCTTTCTTATATTTGCATGGTATTTTCAGAAAAAGTTATTTTG
This sequence comes from Fibrobacter sp., assembly GCA_012523595.1. Classification (NCBI taxonomy): domain Bacteria; kingdom Pseudomonadati; phylum Fibrobacterota; class Fibrobacteria; order Fibrobacterales; family Fibrobacteraceae; genus Fibrobacter; species Fibrobacter sp. The sequence goes on along the minus strand of JAAYIG010000107.1, from coordinate 10,009 downwards.
ATATCAGGTCTGTATCTTGATCGTTTTTAACTGTTTAAATTCAAAAAAACCAATATTATAATAAGGATGACCAGAATAACTGAATTTTAGAAGTAACCTTTTTTCATTATTTCAACAAGGTAATCTTTTAATCGGGTAAATCATGGCCAAAATCTGTTCAATCTTGATCTTCTTTTTAACCGGTTACACAATGGCAAACATTGGCCCGGTGATTAATAATTCCGGCCAGGTTGGATTGGTACAGCTTTATTCTGCCAAGAGTCTGGGTTCATCACGTCTGCTTTTTAATACCAGTGCAGATTTCGGGTATGATGGAAACTTTGTGGTGCATGTTCTGGAAAGGAAAAGCGAAATAGATTTTGACACGGTAAGACCAGGTATGGCGGTAACCAATCTGCGTCCCAGCCTCGCTTTTGGTGCCACAGACTTTCTTGATATATCAATCACCCTGCCGATCTATTTCGACCTGATGAATCATTATCTGCCCCAGGGTGGGATTGGAGACATTGAAGCAGGTTTGAAATTCAGGGTTCCTGGTGACAAGCCCAGAATTTTCCATGGAGCACTACTTACCTCATTCAGTTTTCCCACAGGGAGTCTTAAAAACGGTTATATTCCCAGAAAAACCTACTACTTTGCCAAAGACAGCATTTTGTTAAGCAATTGGCCTACAGCCAGTTATACTTCCCGCAAAATGGAAACTGAACTCCTTGCACTTATGACGCTGGATCTAAACTGGTTTCTTTTCCATGTAAATTCTGGCGTGAACTTTACCTACAATAAAGATTTGGATGAAACGCTTGTACTCTCTTCCGGCATTGAACTCCGGCCATCAAACTGGTTTGCCTTCTTTACAGAGATTGGAACTGAAACACGGTTTAAAAACGTGAGTAACGGGTTCAGGATTGACTCCGATCCTTTCCGTATTACTCCAGGAATAAGTCTTACTTCTTCCGGTGGTGCCAACTTTTCGCTGGCCGGGAGTTTCCGACTCTCTTCAGCAAAAAACACATTCAGATATATTACGGATGACGGGAAACTTTTTACTACAAAAACTGAACCGGCATGGAAAGTTCAGGTTCAGCTTGGATGGAACGGACTGCTGGCTGCACAAGACAGAGATAGAGACTTTATCAAAGATAACGATGATGCATGTCCTGATGATCCTGAAGATGTGGATGGCTTTGAAGATAGTGATGGTTGTCCGGACCTGGATAATGACCATGATGCTATTCCGGATTCCCTCGATAAGTGTCCCAATCTTCCGGAGGACCTTGATGGTTTTGAGGATGAAGACGGATGCCCCGATTACGACAATGATAACGATGGAATACCTGATTCATTAGATCGTTGCATCGATTCTCCTGAGGATCATGATGGATATAATGATAAAGATGGTTGTCCGGATTATGATAATGACAACGACGGTGTGCCGGATTCTCTCGATAAATGTCCTATGATTCCAGAAGATCTCGACGGATTTGAGGATGATGATGGCTGTCCGGACATCGATAACGATATGGATGGAGTTCCGGATAGTATTGATGCTTGTCCGAACACTGCCGGAACTACTGAAAATGGTTGTCCTGAAACAAAACCCAAAGCAAAGGAAATAAAACGGGGAAGGGTTATTTTATCTGGTGTGCACTTTGAAGGAGGGAGTACGACTCTTTTACCTGAGTCCCAAAAAGTTCTTGACCAGGTTTTTGAATCTCTGACTGAGTGGCCTGAGATTAAACTTGAGGTTCAGGCGCATACAGATAATTCAAGTCCATCTGCATCTTCCATGGCACTCTCACAAAAAAGAGCTGAAGCTATACGAGATTACCTGATTAAAAAAGGTATTGAGAGTAGTCGCCTGATTGCTTCCGGCAGGGGAGATGCTGAACCTATAGCTGACAATTCAACAATTCATGGTCGAAAGCTCAATAATCGGGTCGAAATTCACCGAAGAGACTGATGTGCCGCTCTGGCAGGAGTTTTTAATGAGTAAATTGAATATTACGGTGTTTTTAGTGATCTTTTTTTTATTTAATCCAGCATTGGCTGCAATTAACACTAATGCTGAAAAGGGTGTGCTCCGCACTCTTTCTGCCCAGACTTACGGAAAAGCAAAACTGAATTTCGGGGCAGGGATCAGCTTCAATCAGTCTTCTGATTACTTTAAAGGCAAAGTAAAAAAAGGTTCCTTAGATTCCGTTCGTCTAAATGGGCAAGGGATTCCAAATTCTGAATTGGATCCGGCACAGCTTTTTTCATCCAATATATTTGTTGCAATTGGTTTACTTTCCTTCTGGGATCTGTCGATTAGTCTGCCTTTTTATTACGACTGGGCAGGGATTACAAATGTACGTGATGGTGGAATTGGTGATCTGGATATCAGCACTAAATTTAGTGTTCCTACACAGAATAAGGTTTTTAAGCAGGGATATCTGATCTCCGGCACTGTACCGGTTGGAATGAGGAAAAACGGGCTTTTCCCACGACACCCATACTATCTGGAAAACCAGTCCATAAATCCGGCTCAATCTTTTTATTCGGCCAAAAGTCCCACACTCAAAATGCAGGCTCTGCTTACGTTTGATATTGGTGAAGTCGTCAGTAAACTGCCGCTAATAGCACACGTAAATCTGGGTGGAGTGATGGCTGTTTCAAGGGAAAATCAGCGTAATACTGTCGTTGGTGGTTTTGCCCTTGAGTACAACCCGCTTGAGTTCCTCACTGTTTTTACGGATCTTTATGCTGAGTCGAGGTGGAGCAATTTTGCCACCAATCTTACTCCTACAAGTGACCCGGTTATTTTCTCTCCGGGTATCAAGATTAAGGTTCCCACAGGGATGTACCTGGTTTTTTCCGGTGATTTCTCTCTTTCCTCAAGAGCACTCTCGAACCGTCTGAATTGGAAACCTGAATCGGGAGGGGGAAAAGGTTATGAGTACTCTACTGGTGTGATTCCACGGTACGGGGCACAATTTATCATCGGCTGGGATGGTTTTGTGACTGTTCAGGATGATGACAAAGATGGAATAAAGAATGATGAGGATCGCTGTCCCAGAGATCCAGAAGATATCGATGGGTTTGAGGACGATGATGGTTGCCCTGATCCGGATAATGATAAAGATGGTATACCTGATCTAAAAGATAAGTGTCCCAATGAGGCTGAAGATAAGGATGGGTTTGAGGACGAAGATGGGTGCCCGGATCCGGATAACGATGGTGATGGAATTCCGGATCTGAAAGATCAATGTCCGAATGCTCCGGAAGATTTTGATGGATTTGAGGATCGGGATGGGTGCCCTGATTTTGATAATGACAAGGATGGTATTGTTGATTCTCTGGATAAGTGCCCTAATGAACCTGAAGATTTTGATGGTTTTCAGGATGATGATGGTTGTCCTGATCTTGATAATGACAATGATGGCATACCTGATATTAGGGACAAATGTCCCAATGAACCTGAAGTGTTTAACAACTATATGGATGATGATGGTTGCCCTGACTCAGTTAAAAAGGAAGCTGACATACCTAAACAGCAGATTCTTAAGGGGATTGTTTTCCGGAGTAACAGCCCCGAGATGACTTTTGAATCGTATCAATACCTGGAGCCACTTATAAGACAGCTTAAACAGTATCCGGAAGTAGAGATTGAAATCAGAGGCTATACTGACAGTGTCGGTGACGGTGCCAAAAACATGCAGCTTTCACAGATGCGTGCAGAATCGGTACGGCAATATCTGGGCTCCAAGGGAATTGAGCTTCACAGGATTCGCGCTGTCGGTTTCGGAGCTTCAAGTCCTGTTGCAGACAATAGAACTGCTGCCGGAAGGGCTCAGAACCGGCGGATTGAAATCATTCGCCTGAAATAGTGAACAGGAAAGCTCTGCGCTGTGTGAAGCTTTCTGGTGGGTTCAATGTTCCTTTATGAAAACAGATACACACCTGAATTAAAACTGTGCTATCCTGCACTCGCAGTACCTGCCATCCTCTGTTGTACTCTTTTATTGTTTGGATTGCTATTCTCTGTTAAAGCAGATATAGCGCCACAGTTACACTCATTTCTAAACTCTGACAGAACCTGTATCGTATGGGTATTATTTACCGACAAAGCCGGAAGCTCTGTTTCAGAAAAGGTCTCTTCGCGCGCTCTCGAGAGGAGAAGCAAAGCAGGTTTTTTCAGCAGCACCACGGATCTTCCCATTTCCAGAGTATACATAGATCAGATAAAACGCCTCGGTGGAACTCTCCGTCATGAGTACAAATGGGAAAATGCTGCCAGTTTCGAAATAAAAGGCTCAAGATTGAGAGAAATAGCCAATCTTCACTTTGTGAAGAAAGTCACTCCGGTTGGTGTTTACAGATATAGAGAAACCCTGCAGGATGGCTTGGGAAAAACTCATTTTGAGGGAGACCCGAATTTCTATGGCAGTGCTTTCTCTCAATTTAATCTGCTTTCTATCCCGGAAGCGCATCACTACATTCAGAATACCAGAAAACTCAAAGCTCCGGGAACCGGAGTTTTGATTGCACTTTTTGACAGCGGATTCCGACTGGACCATCGGTGCTTCTCAAATTCAAGACAGAATGGTCACATTATCGCTACCAGGGATTTTGTAGACAATGACTACACTGTTTTTGATCCCGATTCTGTGAAAGACAATATTCTTTCTCCCTATTATACCAATGATGAACATGGATCACAGGTACTTAGCCTGATAGCAGGATACGATCCTGGAACTTTTGTTGGTTCAGCCTGGGGTGCTTCTTTTGCCCTTGCCAGAACAGAGGATGCTTACAATGATACAAGAGAAGTACATGTTGAGGAGGATAACTGGGCGGCTGCGGTTGTATGGGCAGAAAGCCTGGGTGTAGATATAATTTCAAGCTCGCTGGGATACAGGGATGGTTTCCAGGATACAGTGTTCTTTGAAACAGACAGTGGGATGATTCCCATTGTGGATTACCCCTATTCCTGGCTTGACGGCAAGACAACGATAGTCTCAAGGGCTGCTGCCTACGCTGTAGAGAGAGGCATAATAGTGGTGAATGCTGCCGGAAATGATGGTGCATACATTCCAGGAACTCTGGTGGCACCTTCGGATGTCAAGGATGTCATTTCTGTTGGGGGGGTCGACGAGCGGGGGAGGATCGCAACTTTCAGCAGTACAGGGCCGACTTCGGACGGTCGGGTGAAACCGGATCTGGTTGCACAGGGCAGAGGTGTTTGTATTCCTGTGATTTACGGCAGCGATCAGTCTTCCTATACTTCTAATGGAAATGGTACATCATTTTCTACTCCGATGATTGCAGGGCTTTGTGCTCTTATTCTACAATCTCACCCTGGCATCTCATCGATTCAGGCGCGTCAGAAACTCTACAATTTCTGCCGGCTTCTTCCGGACCAGGATTCAGTCGATAACAGGTTCGGCAGGGGGGTACCAGATGCTCTTCTGTCATGCATGCGTGATAATGAGATTTACATTTCGGTAACCGATTCCTCAGGTGAACCTGTTCGCAGCGCATTGATAGCAGGAGAATCCGGAGATTCTCTGGGAATAACGGACAGCAGTGGTATCTGTATCGCAGTTCTTAATAACTCATTTCCATCCCGTATTGCGATTATGCTTTCCGGCCAGCAAGAGGAAGTATTAATCGAATCTGCTCCGTGTCGAAAAACAGTTGTATTTCCTGTGAAGAGTGGTCTGATTGTCAAGCTTAGTGACAGATCGGGAAAGAGAATAAAGAACGGTATTGTTTATTATAAAATGGGTAATGCAGCCCAGTTTTCTTCTCTTGAATGTGATTCCAATGGTACGGCTGTAATTACCATGTACAAAGAAGAACGGGTTCAGATATACACAGATGCACCCGGGTATATCGATTCCGATACTCTTGAAGGGAAGATATGTACTGAGCTCTGCACGCTGAAGGTCACAATGCAGGAGATATCCCCTTCAAAATTCCTCCTTTTCCCGACTGTATTGAGGAAAAGTAAATGTACTGATCTTACTGTGGAGTTCATGGCCAGGTCAGAGAACAATAGAGATCAGTTTATCAAAACCTCGATCCGTTCTGCAGATGGCGGACTTGTGTGGAAATACAGCACCTACACAGATCCGGAACAGGCTTTCAAATATACAATCGATAATTCTGTTTTCAGGCGGCTGGTGCCGGGGCTTTACTTCTTTATTGTTGAATATGGGGGAAAGGTTTACCGAAAAAAAATTCTCATCTCTGTATAAACCAGTTAATTCCCCATCGGAAGGTTATACCGGGGGAGTAGTATCCCGGTACATAGGCAAATCGCTGGTTCAGCAGATTATCGATTTTGTAGAAAAGCCTGAAAGAGCGGATATGGGTCGAAATCTCAAGATTCAGATTGTAAATCGGGACATTCCAGTCTGAATGCCCGGCAAACATCACGGGATCTCTTTCACTCCAGTAATCAAAAGACAGTGTCGCGTCTATGTGCTCTTTTGTATTAAGGGGATGAGCTGTGTATGATACCGATCCCCGGGCTTTGACATAGGGCTTTTTATCGGAAATCATGGCGCTTGTTCGCAGTGAGAATCCTTTCCATTCTCCCAGCCCCGGTGCGATGACCAGAACTGAACGGGGCTGCGTGTAGGGGGCAACTCCATTTAACCATGCACCATTGACAGTTGTATCTGAGATCCCGTATACAAACTGATATCCAAGCAGCAGGTCGAATTTGTTCCAGGCACGGTAAAATTCCAAACCTGCTTTGTAATATCTTTCAATTAAAGGCAAGTCACTTGAAATTGAGTCGAATTGAACAGTGTAGGTTATATTGTCCTGCTGAACATATCCCCTGAAACGGGTCTTTGAAACAGAAAGATCAATTCCTGCGTTCCAGAAAGAACTGAGGCTGAGGTCGTCTTTATGTAACAGAAGAACTCCAGCACTTGCACGCAGAGCGCCCTCAATACCTTTTCCACTTATGGAACGTTTGTAATACAGTGCAGGTTGATTCTTTACAATAATAATCTCTGAGCTGTCAAACAGCCTATTGTAATTTCTCGTTACTTCCATCATGATTCCTGCTGAATCACTTTCTGCCATCTCGAAACCGGAGCGAAACGCCAATCCTGCTTCATCACTCTTACCTCTATCGTGAACAGGTGTGAGTTTCCCGTTGATATTACCTGCAGTGGTGCGGGTAACCGACTCAGTTTCATAAAAGCAATCGGCATCGAGAAAGAATCGTCCGGGGAGATTCCAGGATGACTGGACCTGCAATTGGAGTGGATAACGTTTGAAAAGAGCATGCTGGATATCATCCACTGCCTTAGGTGTATCAAGTGCTACTTCATTCGACAGGTCGCCATAGAAGAATTGAAGGCTGATTTGACCACTGCTGTCCCTCTGCCACTCAAGGTTTGCACCTACTATGTGTTCATCGGTGAGGGGATTGTATCCGATTCGGGAGATTTTTGTCGTGTCCTTAAAGAGCCTGCTGTAGGTATGATAAACATCATTTCCATCATGGCTATATTTTTGGCCTTTGAAGTGGCGATAATTTGAATATACACTGGCCATTAGATGTTCTGAAAAAGGTCTGGAGAAACGAACCTGAAGGATATTTTCATCAAACACACCGTTTTCCCACAACAGTGCAGCTTCAGGAACTGAAAGAGAAATGTTTTTCTGATAATGGAGATCACCTCCGCTTTTAATAGTTATTGCGGACAGTTCGTTTGCGCTGAACAGATCTGTACCTCTGATAAGACTGCTTGTTCGATTGAAGAGTCCCCCTGAATTGTAATGGTTTATAGGGGCTACATTTCCGTATGGCAGGAAGCGGTTTATTGAGCTGGATATTCCATATTTAACGGACGAAAATAATGGGTGGGTGCTGAGTATTTCTGAAGGTGATTTGGCATCAGAAGAGAAAATTGTGGATGAAGAGATGAAAAAGGGATCCGGGTATGATAATACAGTATCGGTGCGCACAAATATCCGTGCCCGTGTTTTTTCTCTCTCTATAAGGGAATTGCGGTAAGCGTCACGATTGTCTGGATTGCGACCTGTTGTGTCTATCTGCGCTTCTGATGCGAAGAGTAAACCGGAGGCAAAGGCAGAGAGTAAATAGAGCAGAAATGTTGTCTTGAAGAGATGTTTCATCTGGGTAAAAATACTACAATGTTTCCTTCAGAAGTAATAAGGAACTGGTTTTAGAGAGGAGTTATTTATTGAATGAGTGAAAAAGGGTTAGTAAGTGACAAGAGAGTCCTGATGCTTTGGCCGTTACAATTTCTCTCTTTTCCGGAACCGGATATATTTTTACTACATAAATGCAGAAAACACCTGAAATCAAAATTAGTAAAGCGCTGGTTTTAAGCGCTTTGTGTCTTTCCTTTCTGAGCCTGAGTTGCACTGCGTATCTCAATACCTATTATAATGGGGAGAGTGCGTTCAAGGAGGGGTTTGCGGAGCACAGGAAGGTGCTGCGTAATTTTCCGGACAGCCTTGTTGTGACCCCATCTCAGACAGTCGCTGCCAAATACGATCGGGCAATTGAAAAGTCTACAAAAGTACTGGATGTATTTACCAGGAAAAAGAAATGGCATGATGATGCCGTTTTCCTGATGGGTAAGAGCTACTACTATAAAAAGGATATCGAAAAGTCAATAAAGCGCTTTAAGGAACTTCAGCAGGTTTACCCGGAGAGCCCGCATATTCCTGAATCATTTCTCTATCTTTGTAAAGCATATATTGAGGAAGACAACCTGGATAAGGCTGAAGAGACTGTCACAATAATTCTCCAGAAATATCCGTGGCTGGACAAAGACCAGCAGGTAAGTCGGCTGTTGATCGATATTGCTATCAGGCGTGGAAGCAGATCTCAGGCTATCGCTTTGCTGGAAAAAGCGCTGCGTTCCGCAAAGTCAGAAACGGCCAGAATAGATCTTATTCTACGGGTTTCAGAACTTTATATCGATTTAAAGCAGTATTCTAAAGCAATAGTTCTGCTTGAGAAGACACCCAGAAAAAAAGATCTTCCTGAACAGTCCTACCGCATGGATAGAGCTCTGGTCAGATGTTATGTTGGAATTGACTCTCTCACAAAGGCTTTGAATTATGTCAATTTAATGCTTAAAAAGAGGCAATACTCCCATCATTTCGATGAGATTCTGCTCAGTAAAGGAATGATCCTGAGCCGCATGGGACGTTTTGATGATGCTATAGCTGTTTTGAAGAGTATTATCGGTGATTTGGACAGCACCAATATTGCAAATGACACATCCTCTGTTGTTTCTCAGGCTCTTTACGAGCTGGGACTGATATACCAGAAAAAGAAAGGCGATTACAACAATGCCGCCGAATTCTTCAAACTGGCCTCAAAATCCAGAGATAAATCAGCTTCTTCTTTTTCTGCAGCCCGGCTTTCTGCCATAGAGATGCTCAGAGAACTGAGAAAGAGAAAAACGGAACCAAAAGATACCTGTTGTGAGACTGACTTTAAAATCGGCGAACTTTTCAGATATGAGCTTGACGAACCAGATTCAGCGTTCAGGCAGTTTCTCTCTCTTTACAATGATTCGTCAGCCGGCCCGTTCGCTCCCAAGGCGTTATGTGTGGCGGCTTTTGTAGCCCGGGATGATATGAGAGATTCATTACTGGCTGACAGCCTCTTCAGGGCTGTAATCACAGGGTTCCCTTCCACTGATTTTGCAAGGATAGCTCAGGAGGAACTGAATTTGCCTGTGACAGTGCGGACAAGACAGGATTCAGCAAGAGAGGCGTTCAGGGTTGCGGAAGACCTCTTTTTTAAAAACCAGGATGAAAAAGCTGCGATCCAGGCTTTTTTTAATGTGTATAAAAAATACAGCGATCTCCCGATTGCTCCCAGAGCCTTGTATGTGGCTGCATACCTCAGTGATGAGGTGTTGCAGAAGAATGTCACTGCAAAGAGTCTTTACGAAAGGATCTGCCGGGAATATCCCCAGTCTATTTACTGTACAGAAAAAGCTCAGCCAAGAATCAAAAT
>JAAYIG010000106.1 GCA_012523595.1 Fibrobacter sp. | reverse complement strand
TTTGACATTGTGCATCACTGGCTTGACAGAGCAGATCTTCACTCCCTGAAGCCTGTGATTGAAGTACTCCGTCTCTGTCCCGGTATCATCGATACGGTACCATTTGATCTCCACCTCAGAAAAGGTCTGTCCCTCACAAACCGCCTTATAAAGGTAAGGTGACGATGCGTCAAAGGATTTGACAATCTTTATGGCCTCATGCTTTCTTGTTCCTGTCAATTTTCCGGAATCCGGGTCAGTAGGAATCCTGACCTCATGATCAAATGCCAGTACCTCTACACTCTTCTCTCTTCCGGCTACGTCAACAGAACCCTCTACCGCATTGCCCGCATCATCTTTGAACCACATATAAGCTGGAATGGGCATAAAGTACTCCTTTCATCCATATTGGCGTTTATTCTGAATTCCGCAGGTTATCGATGAGACACTGCGGAAACCTGGTTAAGTATTACTTTCCTTTTGGCATTTGTGAAACCAGAGATAAACTTATATCGATTCCCTCAATCTGAAAATGCGGCATCACTGAGAGACTCACAGAGAAAAACCCCGGATTATCCTCGATCTCACTGACCACTACATCGGCAGCCTTCAGCGGATGCGTGGCTATCAGTTCTTCTCCGGGATCATTCATCTCGGTAACCAACCCCTTTACCCATTTACTCAATTCTTCCTGAAGCACCATTTTGCTTTTGGTAGTTCCTATGTTTTCTCTCTGAATCACCTTCAGATAATGAGCAATTCTGGATACAAGGAAAATATAGGGCAGCCTCGAGTTGATCCGCATATTTGCAGTCACCACCGGATCATCGTACTCCCTTGGTTTCTGAGTTGAATTTGCAGAGAAGAAACATGCATAATCACGGTTTTTATAAAATGAGAGGGGAATAAAACCCTCCTGAGCAAATTCGAATTCCCGTGTTTCCGGAATAAGTATTTCCGTAGGGATCTTCATCTGTTTACCTTTACCCACATCGAAGAGGTGGATCGGAAGATCTTCTACCTTTCCCCCCGCTTCAGGACCGCGTATCTGCACACACCAGCCGTTGCTGATAAAGGAGCGGACCATGTTTGCAGCAAACGCAAAGGAACCATTTCCCCAGAGATACTTCTGATGATCTCTGCCATTTACATTTTCAACATAGTTGAACTCCTTGATGGGCTGGGTTTCCGGCCCGTATGGTAGTCTCAACATGAACCTGGGAAGAGTAAGGCCTACATACCTGGAATCATCGGACTGCCTGAATGCATTCCAGCGCAGAAACTCACTTCTTTCCATGTAGTTGTGAAGATCCTCGATTTTCGGCAGGTCATCGACACTCTCCTTGCCGAAAAACGACGGTGTGACAGAGCCTATGAAAGGACAGTGGCAGCTTGCGGCCACTTTGGAGATCTCCTGAAGAAGGTAAATGTCAGGAGCAGTTGATTCGAATTCCAGATTCGAGACCATAGCAGCAAAAGGCTCTCCTCCCGGTGTGTCATATTCATCTGTGTATACATGCTTGTAGAGCCCCGACTGGATAGTCTCCGGAGCGTCTTCAAAGTCCTCGGACAGTTCTTCCTTGCTGAGATCCAGGATGTCAATTTTGACATTTCTCCTGAAATCTGTTCTGTCAACCAAAAACTTCAGACTCCTCCAGGTTGACTCCATTTTCTGAAACTCAGGAGTGTGCAGGATCTCATCGAGCTGAAGAGAAATGCGCCTATCAATCTCAGCTATTTGATTGTCAAGCACTGCCTTGTCTATTTTTTCCACTGCTGCCGGTGAATTGAGAATACTCTCGACAAAAAACGCCAGTGCAGCACCGATCCTCTCATTTGCCTTGCTTTCCGCAAGCGCTTCAGCACTCCTGAAAGCGGAGATATCGACCGCATTTTCCGGGACCGGAAGATTCATGGTCTGATAGATATATCCAAGCCCCTGTGTGGTATCGGTAACATTTTCCAGTTGAGTTTCCATAAAATTCTCCTGACAGTTAAGGTTTCCCTGATTCCTAAGCCGGCTGTTCCTGTGCTTCAGGAACGATCTTTTTAAGCTGAGCCTGAAGCAAACGCGCACTTGCCGGAGCCCTCAGGATTTCCTCAAGACGTTTTCTGAATTCCCGGTTATCCAGAAGGTTGGATTTGAGATCCTTAAGCAGGTTGCGCGCTGCAAGGAGCCGGCTTAAGGCAGGAATATTCCTGGCGACATTCTCCGGCTTGAACGAATCCATATCCTCTATATCGAGACCAATCCTGAGTTCACCCTGTCCGGAAAGCTTGTTTTCAACAGTAAAATCAAGACTCAGATTCATACTTTCCATCACCTGCCCGAAATTCTCTTTGTTGATACTTATCCTCTCCCGCTCGGAAATACGCTTCTCCTTTTTCTTCCCGGTAAAATCTCCCATAACGAGAAATTTAAGCGGCAGTTCGATTTTCTTTCTGGCATCTCCTCTGCCTACGTCAAGCTTGAGGTTTATCCGGGCTGCAGGTATCTCATTCTGAAAACTTCCCGACATATTACCCACCTTTCTTTATTTGTTGATTCGCAGTCCTCTTCCAGGGTCTATCTCCATTACCTTCTTCAATATCAACTTCTGCTTCTCATGCCTGCTCTCAGATGTCATCTTTGCATCTCTGCAGGCTTTCCACAGAAGTGCCCATGTGTCAACTGCAAGTTCCGGCTCCCATAAGTCTATTCTAAACCTCTCGATCCTCTCTTCCAGAGACTCCAGAACAACAGAAGCTGAATCAGCCTGTGAGGCTTTCAGCAGAATCTCAGCAATAAGAAGTGATCTGCGGAAACCCTCACGGGCATTAACCGGCGGCTTTCCATTCTGAACGGCTTCAATTGCCTCCTCAAATCTACCCTCCGCAACTAATCCCACAGCCGCAGTTCGCTCTTCCTCAAAAGCATCCTCTTCCTGCCCCGTTTTTCTGCAACTGCTTTCCTCTCTTCCTTTGAATCTTTTCACCTCAGTCTCTATCCAGCTTTTTGTCATCTCATCACAGAATGGAAACCCATCAGAGAAAGACAATGAGGACAGTCCCGGAATCCTGTTGAGGAGCCGCTCTGTTTCGTAAACTATAGCCTCATGAACTTCATCATACCCAAGTGCCCTGCTGGCACAGGACGAATAACACTGAAGATCAAGCCAGAGATGAGCCGCTCCGGAACTGAAAACAGCTTCACTCCTCTCAAGCATTTGTTTCCAGTCTTTTCTCTCAAGCAGATTTACAAAGAGTTTTCTCTGCCCCTCATCAGGAGAAGACAAAAGTGTCCTACCATTCTCAGCTTTAGGAGCCTTCTCCAGATGATCCCATCTGATGCACCTCATGATCCTGTAGCCTGATGCTTTCGCGGGTTCCTTCTCAATCAGTAACTGCGCGCTTTCCTTTATTCTGCTTTGGACCTGTTTAGGAGTTTCCTCCTGCTTTTCCGGTTGTTTATTCGGAGCACTTGAAAGAGGGGCAGGCCTGCAGAGAGATTCCCATTCCTGTGCGGATTTCAGAAGATTCAGCGGAAAGGGAGAATTCTCTGTAAACCTGTTATCCAGTTCCAGTTTCAGTTTTTCGAGCGATTTGATCAGCCGTTTGATTTGATCATAATCAGCAGAGCCGGGCTTCCTTTCCATAAGGAACCTGCTGTAACGCTCCTGCGACATCCACTCGATTGCCATCTGTCTGGCTCTCTGACGATCGGGGTAGAGCTGATCGAAATCACCTTGAGCAAGTACCGCCAGTCCCTCAAAGACATCAGCAAACTTCTCCCAGTCACTGTTGTGCAGGTAAACAAGACTGAGATATGAAATGACTCTGAGATCCTTTGACTTCTCCTTAAGAAGTTTGAGTGCATTACGCTCAATCAGGCTGAAATCAATGTTTCCCTGCCTGCTTATCTCATTTTTCAGCTCTTCAAAATGTGAATCATAATTGATGCTGCATCCATTGGGATTTTCTTCACTCAACGGATCCACGATTGTAGACAGCAATCCGGAAATAATACTCTCCTTTGAAAACAGTTTTTCCAAACGTAAAAAAACCGGAAACGAGAGATTACTTCTGAGAAAAAGCCGTGAAAACTAAATGGATAAAGCAGAAAAAAATGTGAGATGTTGTTAATATAGTATTAAAACTGAGGAAAAGTAAAAACAAAAAAAATAAGTGCCAGGCATCCCCAAAAAAGTATCAGATTCGGAATGCTACATCACCTTAAGCAGCACTGCCACAGTCCTTCCTTCCATCTTCATCTCTTTATATTTTTCAATTGCCCTGGGAGAAGACATTTGACTAACAAAAATTCTTCTGTCCCGGAGATTGGAGAAAATCTCCTGCTCAAGTTTAAAAAAAGAGGTCGAATCAAACCCGGTACCCACAAGTAGAGTCAGATCACCTTTGTATATATTCTTTTCACCGGACAAATGTTTGTCATACCAGTATTTGACATTTTCGCTTTTCCTCAGATCACCCTCGATTACGATTTTTCCGCTGAAATTGACATAGAGATCAAAAAAAGCGACAGGGATTCTGTTGTAGACCACAAAGCCTTTGCGGGCAATTCCAAAACTGCCTTCCGGATTGTAAAACCAGTAAAAGAAAAGGGAAATAACAGTGAGGCTCAGAAACTTATGACGCCACAGGAAGACCATAATTTCTTTATTGACAAGAATCGTTAAAGAAAGGTGTCAGCTTGGCCCGTGACATAGGATTCTGAAAAAGCTTCCTTAAAGAGCGGTCCCTTATCAGCCTGACCCTCTCCCGTGTCAGGCTCAGCTCTTTTCCGATCTCCTCAAGTGTAAATTGACGTGAGAAATTCAGCCCGTAGTACATCCGAAGTATGCGCTCTTCCCTGCTTGAGATATTCGCCAGCACACTGTCCAGAACCGAACCCAGTTCTTTCCTTGCGCTCTCTCCATCCTGGTCCGGGTTCTCACCAAGTACATCCTGAAGTGTTTTTCCGGGTTCCTCATCCGGCTTTCCACTGCTTACAGGAGCATCCAGTGATATTCCTCTGAGCTTCTCCATCACATCAACGATTTCGGCTTCCTGATCCCTGAATTCCTCCATGCTGATTGTCTTGTTGAAGTCACCGCAGTTTCTGTCCAGAGCCTGCTTGAATTTGTGGATCAGTGCAATTTTATTGGGTGGGATACGCACAGTCCCTGCCTGCTCAAAAAGTGCTTTCTGGATCGACTGCCTTATCCACCACACAGCATAGGAGATAAACTTCACATTCATGTTGAGATCAAATCTGCTGGCAGCCTTGAGAAGTCCAAGATTGCCCTCATTGATCAGTTCAAGATAGGTAAGCCCTCTTCCCCGGTAACGCTTGGCTACGCTTACAACAAATCTAAGATTGGCTGTAATCAGCTTGTTTACTGCACCCGGTTCTTTCCTCTGGACAGACAGTACCAGTTCCCGTTCCTGTTGATCTGTGAGCATCTGGAAACGGGTTATATCCCGGAAATATAATGCCTCTGTTCTGTAAGACATGTTATTTAACCGCTTTACTAAAGTGCATACACGACCTGCCTCAAACTATATAGAAATATGCGGCCTGGCCGGCATAAAATCAACCACATATTTTCATTATATCACATATGCAGTTGGCTGGCAACTTTACACCTGGAGATTCCTCGATGCCTGCCCGAGTACTACTATCCCGCTTTCAGTCACAAAGTAGCGTTTTTTGTCCTGCTCCAGATCAAAACCGATCTTCTCCCCAGGTCCTACACGTACGCCCCGGTCTATTATAGCTTTCCGCACATACGCTTTTTCACTGATCACCACATCCGGAAACAGGATCGAATCCTCTACCGTTGCCAGACTGTGCACACGTGCTCCCCTGGAGAGCACAGAACTGATCACACGCCCCCCGCTTATAATACACCCTCCCGATACTATCGAATCAAGTGCCTCTCCCCTTCTTTTCTCATTGTTTTGCCCTGAAAAGACAAACTTGGCAGGAGGAGATTGCGCGGGTGCGGTCCGGATTGGCCAATGCTCATTATAGAGATTTATCTCTGGCATCACATCCCTGAGAGTCATATTGGCCTGATAATATGAATCCAGTGTCCCCACATCTTCCCAGTAAAGATTCTGCTCCGGCGTCTCGCCCGGTATTCTGTTATTGATGAAATTATAGATGTAAATCGGATAATCCGGGAAGATCTTTGGAATAATATCTTTGCCAAAATCGTGGGAAGATCCGGCAATTGAGGCATCATTAAAAAGCTCCCTTACCAGGAATTTTTTATTGAATATATAGTTGCCCATCGATACCAGAGCCATCCCCGGATTACCGGGAATCGAGCGGGGATTTTTGGGTTTCTCATCAAAACCTATCATCCTGCCGCTGGGATCAATCTCAATTACCCCGAAATTACAGGCCTCACTGATAGGTTTGGGTATAGCGGCTATTGTGGCAACAGCTCCCATCTGACGATGATAGTCGAGCATCAGAGAGAGATCCATTTTATAGATATGATCTGCTCCGAAAATCGCTATATAATCTGGGTTCTCATCTTCAATCAAATTGATATTCTGAAAAATCGCATCAGCCGTCCCCTGGTACCATTTCTTCCCAGTACGCATCTGCGCAGGAACAGGATCAATATAATGCCCCAGCATCCTGTTAAGATTCCACCCGGTAGTAAGATGCTTTATAAGTGAATCGGATTTAAACTGGGTAAGTACTTTTATCTTGAAGATTCCGGAGTTTATAAAATTGTTCAGAACAAAATCAATAATGCGGTACTTGCCACCGAAATAAACCGCTGGTTTTGCCCGTTCTTTAGTCAAAGGGTGCAGACGCGACCCCTCACCTCCTGCCATTATCATCCCTAAAACATTGGGATATGATACAGAATTTCTGTACAGCATCTTCTCTCGCCTGCCTCTTCTATTTTTTTTATCCTGTTTCTGTTGTTTTCTGAAAATAGTTATTATCAAACAATGGTCAAAGAGGTAAGTTTTGACAAGAGATTGCAGCGTAATGAATATTACTTTAATCACCATTAATAGATCGCTCCATGGCAGAGGACTGTTCTCAGATGATTATTCTTCCTTTTCTGCTCGCTTTTCTGATCTGCTTCACAGTTGCCGGAGAAGACAGCATTCAGGGTAACCCTGGAAAGCCTGTTGTGGTAGTAATCCCGGTTGAAGGCACAGTTGATCCGGGAATGGCAGCATTTATCTCCAGAGCCCTCAGAGACAGCAGGAAATACCCTGAAAGAATCATCGTTTTTGAGATGGATTCTTTTGGAGGGCAGGTCGATGCTGCATTTCAGATAGTCGATACCATAATGAATGTAAAAGACAGCACTATCTGCTATGTGAAAACCAAAGCAATCTCCGCGGGCGCACTGATCGCGCTTGCGAGCAACAGACTGGTGATGAAAAATGCCACCACCATAGGAGATGTGGCTCCTTTGACCATGTCCGGTAGCGGGGAGCCGAAGATGCTGGGAGAGAAGTATCAATCGCCGATCAGGGCAAAATTCCGCACCCTGGCAAAAAGAAACGGGTACCCTGAAACTCTGACTGAATCGATGGTTACTGCGGAAATGGAAGTGTATGAGATTCGTTTCAAAGATACAACCATGTACCTGGACTCCACAGGGTTCTCCGAACTTGATCCTGCACTGAAAAAACAGATCATCTCCAAAAAAACTGTTGTAAATAAAGGTGAACTTCTAACCATGGATGATGTTGAGGCGGTGAAACTCGGTTTTTCGGAGATGAGCGTTTCAGATCTGCAGGAGATGCTCATGAAACTGGGTTATGGTGACCTGGAGGTAGTAAGAATATCTCAGAACTGGTCCGAATCCTTCGTAAGGTACATCAGTATAATAGCCCCTGTTCTGATCATGATTGGTTTCTCCGCCCTCTACATTGAACTGCGCACACCAGGTTTTGGTGCTCCGGGGATTATAGGAATAATCTGTCTTGGTCTGGTCTTCTTCGGTCAATACATGGTTGGGCTTGCGGATTACACAGAACTATTGATCATGGTTATTGGAGTAGTGCTTCTGGCAATAGAGATCTTTGTATTGCCTGGTTTCGGAATAGCAGGATTTGCAGGAATAGCCTTTTTGATACTGGGGATCGTCCTTTCATTCCAGGATTTTGTTATTCCCAAACCGGAATTTCCCTGGCAGGCCAAACAATTGATCAGAAATCTGACCATGGTTCTTTTGAGTTTTGTGGGGTCGATTGTACTGATCCTTCTTTTCTTCCGGTATGTATTTCCCCGCCTCGGCACAGTTTTAAACGGGCCGTATCTCAAGGCAGACCTGGGCGATGCCAGAAGTGACCCGGATACCGGAACAACTCTCCTTCCGGGTGACCGGGGTGAAGTGGTAACCGCCCTCCGCCCATCTGGAAAGGCCTTGATCAATGGAGAAACCTGGGATGTAATTACGGACGGTGAATTCGTGGAAAAAGGTGAAAAAATAACAGTAGTAGAGGTTAGAGGCAGCCGGACTGTTGTCTCAAAGGAGCAGTAATGAGTGGTGGATTGTTCTGGCCAATAGTGCTTCAACTGATTGGTGTCGTGGTAATAATACTGGAATTCATCCTTCCTTCAGGAGGATTGCTCGGTATAGCTGCTCTGGGCCTTTTTGGGTATTCTTTGTATATAGTCTTTACCGGGATCTCTGTTTCAGCCGGTATTGCCTTCGTGGTAATTGACATACTGACTCTTCCGATACTTTTAATAGTCGGTATCAAAATGCTGGCAGCATCACCGGTTGCCTTGAAAGAATCTATTGACAGTAAGACCGGCGGGGTTTCGCAGCCGCCGGAATGGGCTGGACTGAAAGGAAAAGAGGGAACTGCAATCACCGATTTACGCCCCGCAGGAACCGCCCTTGTAGAGGGGAAAAAATACGATGTTGTAAGTAAAGGGGAATATGTAGAAAAAGGGACTGTTCTTGAAATAGTCCTTGTAGATGGAAACAGAATAGTAGTTAGAAAGAAAGTTGTACCAGAGTCGCAATTACCAACTGAACAATAATCTTTTCTCTGGCTTAAACCAGGAAAATCTCTTAATCAGATAATCAAGGTCACACATAACCACAAGGAAAGGACCGTGTATGTCAATCAACGGTATACTCTTAATTCTACTAATCGTCGCTGGTCTGGTATTGTTTTTCTTTGTAGGTTCCGCAATCTCCCTTTATATGCAGGCTCTTATCTCCGGGGCCAGAGTCGGATTGTTCAATATCGTCTTTATGCGTTTCAGGAAAGTTCCCCCAAAACTGATAGTTGAATCAAAAATCATGGCCGTGAAGGCAGGAATAGAGATCACCACTGATGCTCTGGAATCCCATTACCTGGCCGGTGGAAATGTACTCCGTGTTGTTCAGGCACTTATCGCTGCTGACAAAGCCAATATCCCGCTGGTTTTTAAACGCGCTGCTGCAATAGATCTTGCTGGAAGAAATGTGCTGGAAGCAGTACAGATGAGCGTAAATCCCAAGGTTATCGAGACCCCAAGGGTTGCGGCTGTTGCCAAGGATGGAATCCAGCTCACTGCTCTTACAAGAGTTACTGTAAGAGCAAATATCGACAGGCTGGTTGGAGGAGCGGGTGAGGAAACTGTACTGGCAAGGGTCGGAGAGGGAATCGTTACCACAATAGGATCAGCAGCCACTCACAAACAGGTACTTGAAAACCCCGACTCCATCTCCAAGAGGGTGCTTGAGAAGGGACTTGACGCGGGAACAGCTTTTGAGATCCTCTCAATCGATATTGCCGATGTTGACGTTGGAAAAAATATCGGAGCGGAACTGGAAACCGATCGTGCTGAAGCAGACAAGAAAATCGCGCAGGCTAAAGCAGAGGAGCGCCGCGCCATGGCTATCGCAGCCGAGCAGGAGATGAAGGCTATGGTGCAGGAAATGAAAGCTAAAGTAGTCGAGGCTGAAGCGGAAATACCCCTGGCTATGGCAGAGGCATTCAGAAAGGGCCAGTTGGGAGTCATGGATTATTACCACATGAAAAATGTCATGGCTGATACTCAGATGAGAGAATCCATAAGCCAGCCTCCTAAAAATGCAGAAAAGGATAAGATCTAATCACTGAAATTCAGAATGATCTGAACCGAAAGGTCCACGTTTATGGGCAATCCATTTGATCTGTTCGAGACTCTTCTTCCAGTCATATTCTTCGTGATCTGGATTATCATTTCGATAGCAGCAAGTACAAAAAAGAAGCGTCCGCCAGCAAAATCAGGCCCCAGCCCATCTTACCAGAAACCCAGTTCTTCGGAAAAACAGGTTGAAAGCGAGCCCCGGGCAACCGATCAGCTGAAAAAGACTCTGGAGGCCATCTTTCAGGAGATGGGGGTATTGCCTCCACCGGAAATTCCCTCTCCTGAACATGTTGAAGAAAAGACCAAACCGGAAAAGCCGGTGGAAAAACAGGTTCAGGAAAGAGTGGAAAGGGTCGAAAGAAAAAGACCATCCAGGGCACCTGAAATGGAAGAGGAACCGGTTACCGGTCCTGCAGTCTCCTACAATGAGCTCAGAAACGCGATAATCTGGTCTGAGATTCTTGCTGCACCAGTTTCCATGAGAGATGAATAAGCGCAGCGTTGCGCTATTCATCTCCTTCGAGTACTCTCTCCTCCAAAAAAGACAGTCCGTTTTCCTCATCCCCTTTAATTATTTTTTTACTTACATCTTATTTCAACTGAGAGGAATAGTATGATCAGGGTAGGTTTTGCAGGCTGGCGCGGCATGGTGGGTTCGGTGCTGATGGAAAGGATGATGGCAGAGGGAGATTTCAAAGGATTCGATCCGGTTTTCTTTTCCACATCTCAGGTTGGCGGCAAGGGACCCTCGCTGGGTTTTGACATCCCACCTCTCGAGGATGCCTACAACATAGAGGAACTCTCGAAACTGGATGTAATTGTCTCCTGTCAGGGCGGAGATTACACCAATGAAATCTACGATAAATTGAGATCAGCCGGTTTCAAGGGCTACTGGATCGATGCTGCATCAGCTTTGAGAATGCGGGAATCGAGTATTATTGTGCTTGATCCGGTTAATGGCGATCTGATCCAAAAGGGGCTGAAAGCCGGAGTAAAAGATTTTGTCGGCGGGAACTGTACTGTGAGTCTGATGCTGATGGGACTCGCGGGACTCTTCCGCCGCAATCTGATTGAATGGATCTCATCGATGACCTATCAGGCAGCATCGGGGGCCGGCGCAAAAAACATGATTGAACTGTTATCCCAGATGTCTCATCTGAGTGATGCAGTGAAAAGCAGCCTGTCCAACCCCGGGACGACCGCTCTTGAGCTTGATAGAATTATAACAGCTGAACTGAGAAGCGGCAGGATACCGGTACAGAATTTTGGTGCTCCACTGGCAGCAAGTTTGATCCCGTGGATTGACAAACCCATGGAAAACGGCCAGACAAGGGAGGAATGGAAGGGATGCTCGGAAACAAACAAGATTCTTGGCAGTAAAACTCCGATTCCTGTTGATGGTATCTGCTGCAGGGTAGGCGCAATGCGCTGTCACAGCCAGGGATTGACAATCAAACTGACCA
Organism: Fibrobacter sp.; assembly: GCA_012523595.1. NCBI lineage: Bacteria > Pseudomonadati > Fibrobacterota > Fibrobacteria > Fibrobacterales > Fibrobacteraceae > Fibrobacter > Fibrobacter sp. The sequence continues at coordinate 40,260 of JAAYIG010000106.1, read as the reverse complement.
AAGACATTCCTCTGGACGAGATCACAGCCATGATCTCCTCTGATCATGAGTGGGTGAAAGTCATTCCCAATACCAAAGAGGCGACTCTGAAGGAGTTATCGCCGGCAGCGGTTTCAGGTACTCTTTCTGTGCCTGTCGGGAGGCTCCGGAAAATGAATTTTGGCCCCGGATACATCGCAGCTTTCACTGTAGGTGATCAGCTTCTCTGGGGTGCGGCAGAACCTGTCAGAAGAATACTGAAAATTGTTCTTGAGCACCTTAATATTGGCTGAATCTGGATTTGAAGCTGCTCCGTTGATTTAAATAAGACGGCGCAGCTTTCTTTTTGCTCCTGTTTTTACCCTGGCTTTACTTTCCCACTGAAAAAATTTATTCTTTAGTGTATCATTATATTGATGCACTTATAACCTTGGTAATAGTGATTTGCCGGAGAGCAATCGACACATCCCTGTGAGCAGAAATTAAAAAAAGGAGGTCCTATGAACAGGTTTCTGGCGCTGAGCGCTTCTGTCGCCTTGGCACTTTCGCTCCTGACTGGGTGCAGCATCGACAGAGTGGAGATCATCGAGCATCCATCCCAGGCCAAACAAGGCGATACAATCGATGTTTTATTCAGCACAGCTTATAACTACGTAACTAATTCATCAACTGCTATTCTCCCGGTAGTTCGTGACAGCCTGCATGTGCTCATTGGCTTTTCTGATCAGTTTGAGGTCCTCTCATTAGATTACTATGACCCAAAGGATTTAAACATCAAAACATTATTATCGATCGAGGATCCGGAAGTTCTGGAACAGATGATAATGGATTCTCTCGAAGTCTTCTCTGAGAAGAAAAAACCGATGATTAAAGATGGAGGACTTGAAGCTGCATTTTCCGGACGCACTGTCACTGTTCATGACCAGGAAAGAACCGAAACGACCATCAATACCGATGATATCGATCATTGGAAGGGGTTCAGCTCAGACATAAATATTTCAATTGAAGCAGGAAGTAAAATGGATACAGCATTTAGCTTTGACTCCATTCTTGATCTTGCTGAAAACGAGGGTTTTGATATTGACGAAGCAGAACTGGATCTGTTTCCAATCGAAGTCGATAGTATCGGCATAAAAGTCATCCCCATTTTTCTTTTTGCCAAAATCATTACACCTCCAAATCAGGGAAATTACACTTTATACTACTATGGAAAGACAGGCAAAATGCCCAAAGCATCAGTTGGCACAGGATTCACTGATGATGGTGGTGATATGGTTTCAGGACGGATTACCATTACAGGAACCTCTGCAAGAAATCCGCTTGTAAACAAAAGCGGAAAATCCATTCAAGTTTACCCTAATCCATTCAGGGAAAGAGTTCAGATCCTTCCAGGATTCACAGACAATAAAAAACTGCAGATCGAGATCTATTCAATCGATGGAACCCAGGTCAGAAAAATCATTCCCGGTAATTCAAGAAATCTTTTCTGGGATGGAAGGGATCAGTCCGGAGCGTTCGTCTCACCAGGCTCCTATATGATAAGAGTCAACAACGGAGAAAGCGTATTCAGCCGAAAAGTTGATTATATCAGATAATTGGAGCTGAATTCTACCGGCTCACAACAGAACAAAAAGCACCAAAAAAAAGCGCCCATCGGTGAATTCCTGATGGGCGCATGTCTTTTTCGAACTGATAGAACACTTATTCGATTTTATTTAAATCTTTCAGTTTCCTTATTACAAGCAGTGCATCCGGGCCGGATACAGGCTTATCCGGGCCAAACATTCCATCCATAGCGGCATCCATAACCCCTTTATCCACCGCATTACATATAGCATTGTAAACCGGGTGGCTTGCATTGACATCAGGGAAACGGCTGTCTGTCCCTACGTATTTTGTGGCAATGGAGGCATCACCAAGGATAGCAATAAGAGCTTCCTCCACAACCAGCGCGTATTCACCTCTGGTTACGAGCTGATCAGGATGAAAGGTGTGGTCAGGGTAGGGTTCGAGTCCGCGGATATTGAGTTCCACTATATCGGTGATAAAATTTTTAGCCCAGTGGTTATCAATATCCGTAACAGCCGGCATCGAGACCACGCTGTCAACTTTCATTTCACGCTGATCGGTCGGAGCCTCAAAATCTGTATCGTAATTGGCTGGTCTCTTCTTTGTTACCAATTTGTCAATTTTCAGTTCAGAGATAAAAAGTGCAGCCAGGTCGGCCCGTCCGATTTTTTCCACCAGAGCGATTTTCTTTCCCACATCGGTTCCAGGCGCTGCCCGTTCGATCTTCTGTACAAGTTCCCACTCCTCATTTGCTACCTGAGTGAATTCCTTGTTGAGATCGAGCACTTTCCTGAAATCATTTACTGCTTTTGAAAATTCATAGGCCTTTTTATAGCAAACACCTCTTCTGTAGTAACATTCAGAGTTTTCCGGATCAAGCTTGAGAGCCTTTTCATACTGCTTTTCTACATCCCGAAGCCACTCTTTAACCGGTATTCCCTCGTTTTGCATTGTGATCACAATTGCTTTGGCAATAAACACCAGAGGAAGTTCAGAATTCAGTTCCTGAGCCTTGTCTGCCAGCTTGATTGCCTCCTTGAACCCATTTTTGGCAGTTTCTGCATCTGATGCAGTTGATGCTTTCTGGGCAGTCGTAAGTGCCAGACCGGCATAGGCAGGAGCATATTTGGGATCAAGAGATTTTGCCAGGTTGAATTCCTCTTCAGCCTGGGCATATTTGCCCATATCCCAGTACTTCATTCCCTGTTTGTAATGAGTTGGCGGATCATCCATCTTCCCGCCGGCTTTTCTGGCTTTCGGTGCACAACCGGCAATCATACCAAGGGCAATTCCGGCAACTAAAAGCAATCTAAGTGTTTTCATCTTTCCTCCGTTATTAGTCTATGACAAAGAGAACTCTGCATTCCGAGAGAAATTTCAGGTTTGCCGCTGCACTTCTTACGCTTGCCGCATCATCATTGGAGATTACTATATCGGTGCTGTTCTCCCCATGAGCCTTCACAGCCTTTATCTGACCCGGAGTTTTGCCGATACGATCAACCTGTTTAGTCGCTTTCTCCACTTCCTTGGCATATCCGACCACTCCATTTTTGATTGCCCATTCGCGCGAAACATAGGCGCTTCCGTAAACCTCACGGCCGGATTCATCGATAACACGAGGACTCAGAGCCGGTTTGATATTTAGCCCCTTGCAGTTTATGATAAGACCTGTAAACACAGTCTCTTTTTTAGCCTTTTCTCCTTCAAACTTCTTGATAGCGGGTTTTTCACTGATGCTGTTTCCCATCACCATCTCACCAATCCCACCTATACCGTCAAGCGGCACTTTCATGGTCACCTCGACACTGCCATCGTTCATGTACCTGATTCTACCATCCTGTTCAAAACCCTTCACATAGCCGCTGACACTGCTTGTGATTTCATCGTTTTCAACCATAAAATTCCGGATAGTAGTGCTGGAATTGATAAAGATTCCCTTAACAGTTTCAATTGCGTTTCTGAGTGCTACAGTTTGCGCAGCCCTTATGGCAGCAGGTCTCTGTGCAGATTCGGGCAAATCGGGATTAGGTGCTCCAATGCCCGTTGCGACTATGAACCGCTCCTCCCAGTTTACATTTCCTTCACCCTGGTTGTCTGTTACGACCGGCTGAATCTGTGCAAGCACAGATGAAGCAGTGCACAAAAATGCAGCCATTAAGGTGAATAATCTCATACAGCCTCCTTAAGAAAAGGTTTTGTGGTCGAGGTGTTATAGTGCTGCTATCTTTCAATATATTTACATTTTTAAGAGGCGACTGTGATTTTGATCACAATGATCACTTTTTTTTGCGGGTTATGCAGAATAAGTAGCCGACGTGCTTGAACCCTTCAAGGCGATAGAATACATCAATCTCGCGATGAAAGGCAAGTTTAATCCGTTTATCAGCAAAGAAGCCTTTGCTGTCTTCCATCCTTCGCGCCATGTGCGCATAATAGTTATCCCAGCCGCTGGGTGGAACCAGAGCCATAAAATGAACCTCCATATTCATTTCAGAAACAAGTTTCCTGAAAGAATGCTCTGTTTCATAGTGGTACTTGTCGTTCTCAAAAATGCTTAATATCTCATCCGGAACCTTATCCGAGAGAAGTATAAGATCAGAAAACGCCATCCACCCTCTGGATGTGAGCAGTGATGAAGCGAGGCTTAAACCCTTGCGCCTGGAAATGAATGAAAGAACACCGCCTTCAGCCAGAACCAGATCAAAGGAGTTTTCAGGAAGAGTATCGGAGAGCAGATCCAGAGTCTTGAAATCGATAAGATGGCTTACATTCCGTTCGACCGCAAGCTGACGGGCAAACTCGATATTCTCTCCACTGATATCACAGGCAGTAACCCTGCAGCGGAATTCAGAAGCCATGTTACAGGCTCCGTCTCCATAACCGCAGCCCATATCAAGAACATGGCTCGAAGGGTTTATGCCCGCAAAACGAGCAGCGGCAAAAGTAAACTCTTTTCCCGCAGGTGATGTGTAGTTTGATAAAAGGTCAGTAACCATAAAGACCGCTCTGATATATTATCTGATTTTAAGAAACAATACAAGACCTAAAACAAGTAAAACGACAGAAAGGATGTGGAATCGCCATGCAATTTTGGATTTGATCTGGAACTCCCCGCCATATCTGCCGCTGTTTCTCATCTTTATCTGGAAATGATGGTGAATGGGAGCCATCAGAAATACCCGCTTCTTAGTCATCTTGAAGTATCCGATCTGAATCACTACAGAAACAAACTCCATTAAAAAGATAAAACCGACTATGGGCAGATAAAACCCGGCTTTCGTAAAAACAAACAGAATTCCTATAAGCCCTCCCAGCCCCACTGATCCCGAATCGCCCATGATAATAGTTGAGGGCGGAGAGTTAAACCACAGGTACGCCAGAAGCGTTCCTATGATGGCGCCGATCAACGGAAGCAGTTCCTGCAGACCAGGAATGTATGGTATAAGAAGGTATTTACACCATTCAGTATTACTGGAAATAAAAGAGATCACCCCTACAAAAAGAAGGCTGGTTATACAGGGTACTGCTGCCAGAGTGTCAAAACCATCGGTAAAATTGACTCCGTTTGCCAGGACCGCAATAGTAATGGTCATGAAGGGAATAAAAAGCCAGAATGGAAGATAAGGATATTTTTTCAGTATGCTTACAAACGGAAGATTGATTGTACCGTTTATATTCGGGATATATTCATAAGCCGCGGCAGCTACAAGAAAAGAGATAATCAGATACAGAGAGAGCCTGAGAGTCGCTGAAATACCATCTGCCTTATACTGATAATCCTGTTTGGAAAGAAGGCCTTTTACTACTTTGCGTTTATTGACAACCTTCACCACATCATCAACTGCCCCGATAATTCCGAAAAAAACATAAATCACCAATGCGGAAATCACATATGAATTCAAACGTACCGTGACAAGAGCCGTCAAAGTAGTAATTATAAGGAACAGTATTCCTGCCGGCATCACTGGTTCTGCCCCCTTATTATCCTTTAACTCGGAACTCATTCCGAACTTCCGCAGAAAATTGATGTAAAAGGGGAAAAGAAGCATCGCCAGAGAAAAGGAAAGCACTGTGGCCAAGCTGGTACTGAACAATCTGCTGTAAAGAAGAAAAATGCCGGTTTTCTGATAAAGCAGTTCGATTAACATGATAGTCCGGAGGTAAAGTGATTTATCGGAAATCAAGGGGAATAATTCCCTTTGCTCCCAGAAAATAAAAATATGTTCTGAGCGGAAGCATTCAAAAGAAAGCATGGAAAAAGGAAAGTAATGCCCCTGCAGGGATTTTTCTCTTAATTCTTTCGGTTTGAATTTATTTTAATCCTCACAAAAGGAGAAAACAATGGCACAACCTTTGGTATTGGATGGTAAGGCACTGGCAAAATCCATCGAGGAAGATCTTCGGAACAGAGTCGAAACATTAAAACAGAAAAACGGTGGCAGAGTTCCTGTTCTGGCTACCATTCTGGTAGGTAATGACCCGGCATCTGAAACTTACGTCAGAATGAAAGGAAATGCCTGTACCAGGGTCGGGATGAATTCCAGAAAGATCCACCTTCCGGAAACCACTACCACAGAAGAACTTCTCCAGCAGATTCATGACCTTAACAATGACCCGGATGTACACGGGATACTTCTTCAACACCCGGTTCCCAGACAGATAGACGAACGAGCTGCATTTGATGCTATCTCACTGGAAAAAGATGTAGATGGGGTAACTTGCCTTGGATTCGGGCGAATGTCCATGGGCGAACCCGCTTACGGAAGTGCTACACCTGCAGGAATAATGAAAATATTGCAGCATTATAAAATCACCCTGGAGGGTAAACACGCCGTTGTAGTAGGCAGAAGCCCGATTCTGGGAAAACCCATGGCAATGATGCTGTTAAACAAAAATGCGACTGTCACCATCTGCCACTCCCGCACAAAGGATCTTCCCTCAGTTATAAAAACCGCAGACATACTGGTAGGAGCCGTAGGGAAACCAAAATTCATTCAGGGAAACTGGATTAAAGAGGGTGCTGTTCTTATAGATGCAGGTTACCATCCAGGCAATTTCGGAGATATCGATCTTGAAAGTGCAATTCCGCACTGCAGCGCATACACACCGGTTCCCGGCGGAGTTGGTCCAATGACCATTTCAAGCCTCATTTCTCAGACTCTGGAAGCAGCAGAAAAGCACTGGCAGTAATAATTCATTCTGAGGAAAGATGCGATTTGAAGATCTCTATCTCTTTAGAGATCTTTTGTGCTTCCTGCTTTATAGAATCAATTTCAGGCTCACTGAACTTTCCCATCTGGTTGATTCGCTCAGTTAGCTCATCGAGCCTGTTTGACAACCGGGCAGATTCGTAAAGAACCCACTGGACAATCTGGCCATGTATTTCCCTGTAAAGCTCCCGTCTTAGTGAAATCGTGTTTTTTTCATTTTCATCAAAGTTGCTTTCAGAATTCATAGAGTTTCACTCTGAACAGGAGAACCTTCCCCATGCTTTGATGAAAGCCCGGAGATAAAATCTGTCTCAACTGACTTTTCGGGAAGCTGAAAAGTTCTGCTTAGTTTTAATAGATTTTGTTTAATGGCAGACCTGAAGAGTAAACCTGCCATTGTAATTAAAAGGATGACAAGAGGTATAAATATATAAGTAACAGTTTCCAATTTTGAAGTACCTCTTTCATGTTTTTCATTTAATGGGTATCACTTTATTTAAGCAAATCAATTGCCATGGGAGTTTGAGTTCTTTTTCATCTGCAAGGAGCTTCTCTCTCCTCCGTTACTCTGCATCTGTGTGAAACCAGGCCTTATTAAAGTAGACCTGACACTGATGGTAGAGAGTATTTTTACCTCATGGACAAACAGTACCTATTTGATCTCTTGACCAGTGTTTACAACCAGAGTGTCTCTGTTGAGCAGGCACTCTCTTCTCTGAAGGATCTCCCCTATCAGGACCTGGGGTTTGCCAAACTAGACCATCACAGAGCACTCCGCAAAGGTTATCCTGAAGTTATCTTTTGTCAGAATAAGACACCGGAACAGGTGTTAGGAATAGTAAAAGCACAGATTGAACATGAATCGACAGTGTTCGGTACAAGGGCGCAGAAAGAGGTCCTGGAGGCCGTTAAAGAGAGATTTCCGGAGATAGAGACAGACCCAATAGCCCGCTGTTTCTGGAGGAAATCCAGTTCATGGAAACCCAAAGAGCGGGTACGCGGCACTGTGATAGTCTGCTCAGCAGGAACCGCGGATTCTCCGGTGGCACTAGAAGCCCAGCACACTCTTGAAATTTCAGGACACCCCTGCAAGAATATTTCCGATGTGGGAGTAGCAGGGATCCACAGGCTATTCGCACACAGCGATCAACTCCGTAAGGCATCTGTTATAATAGCTGTCGCCGGAATGGAGGGCGCTCTTCCATCGGTGATAGCAGGGTATGTCTCATGCCCCGTGATAGGTGTCCCAACAAGCGTGGGATATGGTTCCCATCTCTCAGGCATGGTTCCACTCCTGGCGATGCTCAACTCCTGTGCTGCAGGACTCACGGTAGTCAATATCGATAACGGATTCGGAGCCGCATGTGCCGCAGCAGCCATAAACGAGATACCCGCAGAATAGTCCTTTCACCTCAAAACCCTATTCTTACTTTGAGACCGTCTATATTTTTTCCTATCCAGTAATTTCAGGATCCAAGTAGAAGGGACGGGCTGTTTTTTGACATAAACCCGACCTTTTTTGTTCTTCCAGCAACAAAAAGCTTGCATAAATCTCAATTTTGTGTTATATTGATATTTTAATATCGATATTCCTTTATCGATAACTTTATATCATATAACTCCATTTGAAAGGAGCATACATGAGAACGGTCGATGGCACTTCGATTGAGACAATCAGACGTCTTCCCGCTTATCACAGCATTGCACAAAAGCTAAACCTTGAAGGAACTATCTATGTTTCTTCAGCTCTGATCGCATCGCACCTCAATATCGATCCCATTATTGTCCGCAAGGACCTGGAACAGGCAGGTATCGAAGGCAAGCCTAAGCTGGGATATGAGACTGTTGCCATTATAAACGAAATTGCCGAATTCCTGGGGTGGAAGCGCCGGGACCGCTTGATCCTGGCAGGATGCGGAGCCCTGGGTTCTGCTCTTCTGGGGTATTCAGGATTCAAAGAACGTGGATATGACCTGGTTGCAGGTTTCGATATCAATCCTGAAATCATCGGTACACAGATTCATGGTAAAGACATATTACCGCTTGATAAAATGGTTAATCTGTGCCGCCGTATGCACATCACTACCGGCATAATTGCAGTACCAGCCTCAGTTGCGCAATCAATAGCAGACCTGATGATAGAATCGGGGATTGTGGGAATCTGGAATTTTTCTCCTGTCCCGCTTAAAGTTCCCCAAAATATTGTTGTACAGCAGGAAAACCTCGTTTCATCGCTGGCAATTCTAATGAAGAAACTTGAGAAGGAGGTTAAATGACAATGGAAAAAAAAGCTGCAGGTACGGAGTGCCTTACAGAAGAATGCTGCAATACCCGCAGGTTTGAAGCAGTCTGTACGATTCTGCAAAAATACGATCGCAATCCGGAAAACCTTATACCCATTCTTCAGGAGATACAGGAACAGTACAGGTATCTTCCCCGCGAAGTGATGACATTTGTCGCAAACGCACTGGATATCAATCCTGCCAGGGTTTACGGAGTGGCTACATTCTATGCACACTTCGCTCTTGAACCAAAAGGCAAATATGTTATCCGTATCTGCGACGGTACAGCCTGTCATGTGAAAGGTTCGATGGAAATTTACAATGCACTGAAACGCCGTCTGGGACTCACAGGGGATCAAACAATAACCTCTGACATGCTCTTTACCCTTGAGACTGTCAGTTGTCTTGGTGCATGTGGACTTGCACCTGCGATGGTTATCAATGATGATGTATACGGTCAGATGAACGGAGAGCGGGCAGTTGCAATTATCGACCAGATAGTTCAAACAGAAGCGAAGGAACAGGCAAATGGAGATTGAAGTATTAAAGCAGTCGCGGCTTGCATTCGCAAAACGCAAAGAGAAAAGTAAAAAGCGCATTATTATCTGTGCCGGAACCGGCTGTGTTGCCAATGGATCAATGAAAGTTTTTGATGCAATTAAAGCCATTCTTGCTGAAAAAAAGCTATCGGCAGATATAGTAACCGATAATCATGATCACCGGGAGCACATCGATACAGCAGGGAGTGGTTGTCAGGGGTTTTGTCAGATGGGCCCTCTTGTAACCATCGAACCCGACGGTATTATGTATGTCAAGGTACAGACCGGTGATGCGCGAGAAATTGTTGAAGAAACAATCGAGAAGGGCCGTATTATCGACCGGCTCACCTACAGAGAACCAGGGTCCGGCATCTCACATCCATTACGTAAGGATATAAATTTCTACCGCCTTCAGCACCGCTTTGCACTCAGCCTCTGCGGTCTGATCGATCCGGAAGACATTGACGAATACATCTACCACGACGGTTATGAAGCCGCAGCACGTTGCTTCCTTGAAATGAGTCCTGAAGAAATCTGCAAAATCATAAAGGAATCCGGACTCAGGGGCAGAGGAGGAGGCGGTTTTCTCACGGGTGTAAAATGGGAGCTTGCGCTGGCGCAGAAAAATCCAAAGAAGTACATAATCTGCAATGGCGATGAGGGTGACCCGGGAGCTTTTATGGACCGCAGTGTCATGGAAGGAAACCCGCACGCTGTAATTGAAGGTATGATGATTGCCGCAAGGGCAATTGGAGCGGATGAAGGAGTTGTTTATGTCCGTGCCGAGTATCCTCTTGCAGTAAAGCGCATGCGCCATGCAGTCAGCGTTGCAACAGAAAAAGGTATACTGGGGAAAAACGCCCTCGGCAGCGGTCAATCCTTTACAATTACAATCATGGAAGGTGCCGGCGCTTTTGTGTGCGGAGAAGAGACTGCGTTGATGTCTTCTGTAATGGGGAGACGCGGAATGCCGACTCCCAAGCCACCCTTCCCTGCAGAGAAAGGCCTCCGCGGGAAGCCTACTGTTATTAACAATGTAGAAACACTGGCAACAGTTCCCAGGATTATCCTTAACGGTCCCGAAAAGTATAAAGAAATGGGAACTGCAGGATCAGCAGGAACCAAAACCTTCGCGCTAACCGGTCATGTTGCAAACACAGGTCTTATCGAAGTGCCATTTGGAACTACTCTCCGTGAAATAGTGTTTAACATTGGTGGAGGAGTATGCGGAACTGACGGAACAGTTGACAATTCGCGACTTAAAGTTGTTCAGATCGGCGGACCCTCCGGCGGTACCCTCACCAGGGAACATCTCGACCTGCCTCTTGATTTCGATTCGCTCAAACGCATAGGAGCGATGGTTGGTTCAGGCGGTCTGGTAGTGATGAACACAGATACCTGTGTTGTAAAGAATGTGGCGAAATATTTCATGCAGTTTACACAAAGAGAATCGTGCGGAAAGTGTCTGCCCTGCCGCGAAGGGACACGCCAGATATTGGCTCTTCTGGATGAAATCGTTCAGGGTCGGGGTACACTGCAGACCATTACCGATCTTGAGGAACTTGCTGATGCAGTCCGCAAGGCAGCACTTTGCGGTCTGGGCAAAACAGCTCCCAACCCTGTGCTTTCGACACTGCGCTATTTCAGGGATGAATATGAAGCACACGTTGTTGATAAGCGCTGTCCGGCCGGCCAGTGTGAGGCCCTTACACCTCCGTCAATTGATCCGGCCAGGTGCATTGGCTGCGGCGCATGCCTCAGAAAATGTCCGGTAAACGCAATCACAGGGGAGAAGAAAAAACCACACCAGATAAATGTGCTCACGTGCGTCCGGTGCGGAACGTGCGCTGCCGTTTGCAAATTCCAAGCCATAACAGGAGTGTCTGCATGAATGGAAAAAACACTTTAATAATAGACAACAGCGAATTTACACTCAACGGTGAGCGCAATCTCCTTGAGGTTGCACGCAAAGCCGGAATCGAGATACCCACATTCTGCTATCATTCGGAGCTCAGTATCTACGGGGCTTGCCGTATGTGCTTAGTCGAGGTTGAAGGACGGGGTATTGTAGCATCGTGCTCCACCCCTCCGGCCCCGGGGATGATAGTGAAGACTAACACCGCTGAAATCCGCAAACTCCGCAGGATAAATCTTGAACTGCTCCTTGCGGCTCACAACCGCGAATGCACAACCTGCGGTAAAAGCGGTGCCTGCTCGCTTCAGAACCTTGCCCGTACAATGGGCGTAGATTCGATCCGATATACACATTACCCCAGAGATGAAAAGCGGGATACCTCGTCTGTATCTGTGATACGTGATCCCGGAAAATGTGTTCTTTGCGGTGACTGTGTGAGATTCTGCGATGAGATCCAGAGTGTTGGTGCAATAGATTTTACCTTTCGGGGAGCTCAGACGCAGGTAGTACCGGCTTTTCAAAAGGGTCTGGCAGAAGTTGATTGTGTAAATTGCGGCCAGTGTGCGCGTATCTGTCCGACCGGAGCCCTTACGGCGTGTTCAGAAATTGAGGCTGTCTGGGAAGACATCAACGATGAAAATACTGTGGTTGTGGCACAGGTGGCACCTGCAATCCGTGTCGCCATAGGCGAGCATTTCGGAATGCCTGAAGGGAAGATCACTACCGGGATGATCGCCACAGCTCTCCGGCGCATTGGATTTGACAAAGTATACGATACGGGTTTTACGGCTGATTTGACTGTACTGGAGGAGGGAACCGAGTTTCTCAACAGAGCCTCCACAGGAGGAACTCTGCCGCTGTTCACATCATGCTGCCCTGCATGGGTCAAATTTGCCGAGCAGTACTACCCTGATCTTCTTGGTAATCTGTCGACCTGCAAATCGCCCCAGCAGATGTTTGGAGCTATTGCAAAAGAGATGCTTCCTGAGCAGCTCCAGATAGATACCAAACGTCTTTCAGTGGTTTCGGTGATGCCCTGCACAGCCAAAAAATACGAAGCACGTCGCAGTGAATTTGCAAATGGTAACGGAATAGCTGATGTTACACACGTGATAACCACTCAGGAACTTGCACGAATGATAGAATCGGCCGGAATTCGTTTCAATGATCTTGATTCTTCGGAGTATGACGATCCCTTTGGCACAGCTTCCGGTGCAGGGACACTGTTTGGACTGTCCGGTGGAGTAACAGAAGCGGTGGTGCGTTATGTACATGAGAAAGTGGAAGGTAAACCTTTCGATTCTTCTCTTCCGGTTGCCGAAACAAAGCTAAAAGGTGTCAGGGAGACCACAATCAAGATCGGAGGTAAAGAGATAAAAACTGCTGTTGTCTACGGCCTTGCAGCAGCACGTGAGATCTGCCGTCAGGTACGTAACGGAACCTGTCCTTACAGCCTGATAGAAGTGATGGCTTGTCCAGGCGGATGTATCAATGGTGCAGGACAGCCGGTAAGCTATAATCCGGAAGTAATAAGACGTCGCGGGGAAAGTCTCTACACCATAGACAAGACTGCTCAGCACAGAACTTCGCAGAGCAATCCTGCATTGACGGCGTTGTATGAGAAGTTCCTTGGAAAGCCGGGCGGCCATGTGGCACACAAGCTTCTGCATACACATTATGTCCCCAGACGACGTTTTACAGGCGATGGTATCGAAGTAACTGCCGGATGTGAAAAGCCTGTAGCTACAGTTGAAGTATGCCTTGGGACAAACTGCTGTCTGCATGGTGCCCACAGCCTGATAGGCCAGATAACCCGCTATGTCAATAAGAACGATCTGAGTTCAAGTGTTTCTGTAAAAGCAGCTTTCTGCTTTGAGCGATGCGGTGAATCGCCTGTAGTCAGGCTCAATGGAACGATTCTCGGCCATGCTACATTCGAGAAAATCAAGGAGTTCATTGATAATAAAGTAGCGCAAAAAGAACCGGAGAAAGTTTCATGATTTCTGAAAGGCATATTGCAGTTAAAGTGTGCCTCGGAAGTTCCTGTTATCTCAGGGGAGGGCGGGAGATTCTCGAAGCCCTCACCACCTTTATATCGGAAAACAAACTGGAAAAAGTGGTTGAGCTCAGCGGGACACTTTGCGAGGGGCGCTGCTCCAAAGGCCCCGTTGTGTCAATTGGGTCTCAGCTCCATTCGGGTGTCAAACCCCTCGATGCGGTCGAATTGCTGAAGAGTCAACTCCAGGAGAGCATCACATGAACAAATACATGCCGATATTCACCAGACAGACAGAGTGTCAAGACTGTTACAAATGTGTCCGGAGCTGTCCTGTCAAGGCAATTAAAATCGAGCAGGGGGTTGCTTCGGTTATGGATGAGGCATGCATCTACTGCGGAACATGTGTTGAGGTATGTCCGTCAAATGCCAAGCAGGTCAGAAATGACAGGCAGCGTGTAATTGACCTTCTCAACACAGGTAAACGGGTAATAGTATCACTTGCACCCTCATGGGTAAGCGAGTTTCCAGGTTTAAGCCGTACTGCAATGGCAAAGGCCTTTAAAAAGCTGGGGTTTTCAGGTGTTTCTGAAACAGCACTGGGAGCACAGGAAGTCGCAGCACACGTCGCGGCACTCTTGTCGGAAAATCCGGATAAGTGCTTTATTTCTAGTGCATGCCCGGTTGTTGTGGAATATATCTGCAAATACCATCCTGAATATTCTCAGAACCTTACTGCACTCTCCTCGCCCCTGCTTGCGCATTGCGCTTTTCTGCGCAAAATATGTGGAGAGGATACAGAGATTGTGTTTGTCGGTCCATGTATTGCCAAAAAACTGGAATCTGACCGCTCAAACAGGCTGCTTCACACGGCATTGACCTTCACAGATATTCACGAGTGGTTTGAAGAGTGCGGAATTGACATCGACCAACCAGGAAACAGCGGTGGTTTTATTCCGGAATACGCCGCTGAGGGAGGACTGTACCCGATTGACGGCGGTATGATTGCCTGCATTAAAAATCAGTGTACAGTCACTGATAACCACTTTGTGAGCCTATCGGGTATGGATTCCATAATTTCTGTTATGAACACACTCAACCAAATCCCGGCGGGCCGGGGAATGTTTCTTGAAACTCTTGCCTGCTCCGGCGGCTGTATAAACGGCCCCTGTACACGGGACAAGATGGCTACGGTTGTAAAGCGGCTCCGGGTCCTGGACACCATTTCGCAAACCCGTAGTAATGGATTTCCACGCAAACCAGCCATCAGAATTGATCGTCAATTCCTTCCCTGTAATCCTGAACAGCCCGTTTACGCTGAACACCAGATCAGATCTGTGCTTCAGCGAACAGGAAAAAACAGTGAAGTCGACGAACTTAACTGCGGCGGCTGCGGTTACAACAGCTGCAGAGAACTTGCAAAGGCAATATTGAACGGGCGCGCAGAAACCGACATGTGTATCACTTACATGCGCCAGCTCGCACAGAAAAAAGCAAATATGCTTGTCAAGACGATGCCGTCTGCGGTAGTTATCGTTGACAACAACATGCGTATAATTGAGAGCAACCGCAATTTCGCACGAATCGCCGGCAAGGAAGCTGAGCAGGTATTCGAAGTAAAGGAAGGCATGGAGGGAGCGGTTTTAGACAAAGTACTTCCTATTTCGCATTTGTTCAGGAGAGTATTTGAAACCGGAACAGAAATTGTAGATCTTGATGTTCGGGTTGGGGCTAAAATCCTGCGATGTTCCCTTTTTGTCATTGAGCCCCAGCTTATAGCAGGATGCATTCTCAATGATGTCACAAAACCATCCATGAAAAAAGAGGAAATAATCAAAGGTACACGCCAGGTAATAAAACGCAACCTGACTACTGTTCAAAAAATCGCCCGACTCCTCGGTGAGAATGCCGCCGAAACAGAAATGACCTTAACGCAGATTATTGACGCTTTCAAAGCCGGTAATACAGGAAATCAGAAATGAACGGGATAACAGAAGACATTCTGGAATGTGTCGCGGAGGTCGGACACTTTGAACGTCGTAAAAACAAGCAGGTTGTTTGCGGCGATACCTTTTTATCGATACGGGTAAAAGAAGAGAACAGATCGATCTGCGTTCTTTCTGACGGATTGGGAAGCGGAGTGAAGGCAAGTGTACTTTCTACTCTCACTTCGACAATGGCGGCGTACTTCACTGCAGGATATCGTGATATCAGAAAATCTGCAGAGATTATAATGAATACCCTGCCTGTATGCCGGGAACGCAAGATAAGCTATGCTACATTTACGATAATTGACATTGACGGTAAAGGAATGGCGCGGATAATCGAATATGATAATCCAGCCTGCTGCATAATCCGTGATGGTAGTCTTTATAAACCGGATATCATACGGATACAGGGCAGAGCAAAAGGAAAACGTCCTTATGTTCTTCACTACTGTTCATTTCTTATGCAGCAAAACGACAGAATTGTTTGCTATTCTGATGGTGTTTCACAGTCTGGAATAGGAATGGACCGTTTCCCTCTCGGCTGGGGCGAAGCAAATGTGGCGCAGTATATAAAGGAGACAATAAAAAGCATGCCTGAGATCAGTGCCCGTGATCTCGCACGACAGTTAGTAGAAAGATCGATGCAGATTGACCGCAGTACCGCACTCGATGATATCTCCTGTGGTGTAATATATTATCGCCGGCCACGTGAACTGCTGATTGTCAGTGGGCCGCCCTACGATCCGGCAAACGATCCTGTAATGGCGGCTGCCTTTGAAAAACACAACGGGCCAAAAATTATCTGCGGAGGGACTACAGCGAAAATCATTGCACGAGAGCTGGGTAAGACAATACGTCTGGAACCAGGTCTGCCGTTCAGCACAGTGCCACCCACCTCGTCGATGGAAGGGGCTACTCTGGTGACCGAGGGCATTATTACCCTGCAACGTGTGGCAGACCTGCTGAAAAGTTATACACCTCCGGAGGAGTGTGATAAATCTCCAGTAAGAGAGATAGTCGAACGAATGCTTGACAGCGACATCATCACATTTATTGCGGGTACAAGAATTAATGACGCTTATCAGGATCCGTCTCTTCCGCAGGAAATCGCCTTACGACGCTCTATTCTGCGTGAAATAGTTCATTATCTGGAGATTGACCACATGAAAGAAACCAGGCTTCGATTTATCTGATTACAAAAAACCATGACTATTAAGCTTTTCCAAATATAAGGAGTTAAAAATGAACAGCAGACCGCTTACAGGCACAATAGACGAAGAAGAAATCAGGATGCATCTTGAAACCGCAGAACCTGATCCGGTGCATATCCGTGAGATTCTCGCTCGCGGCAGGGAATTGTGCGGTCTCGATTCTTCCGAAATGGCTCTTCTTGCAGGAGTTCAGGACAAAGCTCTGCTCGAAGAACTCTTCGATGCTGCGCGAACTGTCAAGAATAAAATCTACGGCAGAAGAATCGTTCTGTTTGCACCTCTTTATGTCTCAAATATATGCAGAAACGAGTGCCTCTATTGCGGTTTCAGAGCTGGTAACCGGGAAATTGTCCGCAAAAAACTTTCCCTTCAGGAAATCGCGGATGAAGTGAAGATTCTGACTGCCAAAGGACACAAACGGCTTCTTCTTGTGGCAGGAGAAAATGACAGCAGTACAGAGCTGAAGTATATAACCGATGTAATAGAAACAATTTACAAGACCAGAACCGGCAAGGGAGAGATCCGTCGCGTAAATGTAAATATTGCACCTCTCTCGATTGAACAGTTTCGTGAACTTAAAAAAACAGGAATCGGGACATATCAGATTTTTCAGGAGACCTATCATCGTCAGACTTACAAATCGATGCACCTGTCCGGTAAAAAGGCCGATTATGACTGGCGGCTCGGTGCACCCGCACGCGCGATGCAGGCTGGGATTGATGATGTAGGTATAGGACCACTCTTTGGTCTTTACGACTGGAAATTTGAACTGCTTGCTCTTATGCAGCATATCAGGTCGCTTGAGCAGGAGTTCGGCGTTGGCCCGCATACTATCAGCGTTCCGCGTCTTGAGCCGGCATCGGGATCTGCTCTTTCGAAAGATCCACCGTACAAGGTATCCAATATTGACTTTACGAAAATTGTCGCAATCCTGCGGCTTGCAGTACCATATACAGGAATTATCATGTCGACCAGAGAGAGTCCGGAAATAAGAAATGCTTCACTGGCACTTGGCATTTCGCAGATATCGGCAGGGAGCTGTACGAATCCGGGTGGATACAGCCATTGTGAAACCGGAAAAGCTGATTCGCAGTTCAGTCTGTCGGATCACCGGGAACTCGATGAGGTAATCGCCGATATTTCACAGATGGGTTACATTCCTTCGTTCTGCACAGGATGCTACCGTTTGGGACGTACCGGTAATGATTTCATGGACCTGGCCAGACCCGGTGATATCCGGATGCATTGTGATCCGAATGCAGTCTCTACCTTTCAGGAGTACCTGGAGGATTTCGCGTCAGAAAATACCCGCACCATTGGCATGAAAGCGATAGATATGTTTTGTGAATCGATGGAGCCGAAGGCGCGAGAGCGTGCTTTAAAAATGGCAGCAGCAGTCCGGGCCGGGAAACGGGATGTTTACTGCTGATGATCGTTTGACTAAAGGAGAATTGATGATCCAGACATCGCCAAAAACATTCAGACTTCACATTGGGTTATTCGGGCGGAGAAATGCGGGGAAGTCCAGTATTCTCAATGCTGTTACCAGTCAGAACATCTCAATTGTTTCTGATATAGCAGGAACGACAACTGATCCTGTTGAAAAGCCCATGGAACTCCTTCCTCTCGGGCCGGTTCAGTTCATTGACACCGCAGGAATAGATGATGAAGGGCTCCTCGGTCAAAAGCGTATCGCAAAAACACGAAGTGTTATCGATCGCACCGACCTTGCATTACTGGTTGTCTCCTGCAATCTGTGGAATGAGTTCGAGGAGAAACTGCTGGATGAGATACTCAGCCGTAAAATCCCTGTTATTACGGTTTTGAATAAAACCGATCTGGTTCCACCCGACCCTGACCTTGTCGATCTCCTGCAAAAAAAAGGCTGTGTTGCAGTATCGGTTTCCACTCAAACCGGAGAGGGTATCGACAAGCTGCGTCATGCCATCATAGAATCAGCACCCGATAACTTTGTAAACCGTCCTGTGATTCTCGCCGATTTAGTGGGCCCTGGTGAGTGCGCTGTCCTGGTGGTACCTATTGACAAGGAAGCACCTAAAGGCAGACTGATTCTGCCGCAGGTACAAAGTATCAGGGATCTCCTGGATAATCAATGCATCTCTGTTGTAACCGGTATCTCCAATCTTCCAAAGATACTGGTCAACCCGGGTTTAAAGCCCAAACTTGTGGTAACTGATTCCCAGGCTTTCAAAGAAGTAGCACAGATCACTCCAAAAAATATAGCGCTGACCTCGTTTTCCATTCTCTTTGCCCGGTTTCAGGGTGATTTGCAGACACTGGCAAACGGAGCGGCTGCAATTGACAATCTCAGACCCGGCGACCGCATTCTTATAGCCGAAGCCTGTTCACATCATCCTGTAGAGGATGATATCGGAACTGTCAAAATCCCCAGATGGCTGACAGAAAAGGTTGGCGGCCATCTTGATTTTTCATTTACAAGAGGGCATGATTTTCCCGATGATCCCGGCAAATACAAACTGATCATACACTGTGGAGCCTGCATGTGGAACCGACGCACCATGCTCAGCAGGATTGAAAAGTGCTCGAGGGCAAAAGTTCCAATCACAAACTACGGCCTTGCAATTGCAAAGTCACTTGGTATCCTGGAACGAGCCCTTGCTCCGTTTCCACAGGTGACAACCACAACAGAACCGGTGGTCTGAATGGATAATTTTATCTCCCTGCTGGAACAGGAAAACCTGAGTATCAACCAAATAGTCAGGATTCTCTCATGCAGTACCGATGAAGATATTGAGGCACTTCGGTTCCAGGCAGAAAAAGTTACTTTTAAAACAGTTTCCCCGGCCGTTTATTTTCGCGGGCTGATCGAACTGTCAAATATATGCAGTCTTGACTGCTACTACTGTGGAATCCGCAGGAGTAACAGAAATATCCGGCGGTACACATTAAGTCGTGATGAAGTGCTGCAGGCTGCCATGGAATGTATAGAAATGGGTTATGGGAGCATTGTGCTGCAGTCTGGCGAACGCACCGATGATGCGTTTGTCGACTACATCGTAGATCTTATTTGTGCTATCAAAACGCTCTCACGCTCTGAACGGCTCCCCGAAGGACTCGCAATTACTTTAAGTATTGGTGAACAGTCTGAAAAAGACCTCAAGCGTTTTTTTAAAGCGGGGGCGCACAGGTATCTATTGCGGATCGAGACAAGTGATCCTGATCTGTTCGCCAGAATCCATCCGGTAGATCAATCTTTCGAGAAGCGCCTCTCGTGCCTGCGTTCACTCCGGGAAATCGGATTCATGGTGGGAACCGGAGTTATGATTGGCCTGCCGGGTCAGACTCTTGAAATGCTTGCCCGGGATATTCTTTTTTTCAGAGATGAAAAAGTTGACATGATCGGAATGGGACCTTACATAGTACAACCCGATACACCTCTTGCAAATACCCATGTCTTCACAAAAGAGTTCCTGTTTCGTTTATCACTTAATATGATAGCCGTAACCCGTCTGATCTGCCCTGCTGTCAACATAGCATCGACAACTGCGCTTGAGACCCTGCATCCTGAAGGCAGACTGATGGGTATTGCACATGGGGCTAATGTGGTAATGCCATGCCACACCCCGCTCAGCAAAAGCTGCGATTATAATCTCTATAAAGGAAAATCGAGGCTGAACCGGGATAATGGTGATTCATGGAAGAAATTTCTTGGATCAGTTAAATCTCTGGGACGCATTCCTTCTTTTCACGCATGGGGCGATTCTCTCCATTTCATGAAGAGAGCCGGCAAACGAACTTGTCCTGTGCATTCGGAGTAATTTCTGGATCTTTTCAAAATTAATGCGGGAGTACTGTTTACAAATAGAGCAGTACTTCCGCCTGTTTTCAAGAATCAGATTATCTGGAAAATTTCATGTATCTGACAAGAAATGTTGCAACTATCAGCAATACACCTGCAACCAGGTAAGAGAAATTGTATGAGCCGGTCTTATCCACAACAAGACCTCCGAGTACCCACAATACCTGCAATTCCCCATCCTGTAAATACCAGACCATAGTTTACACCAAGATTTTTCACTCCGAAATAATCGGCAGTTATCGATGGGAAAAGTGCAAACAATGAACCATAAGCCAGGCCTGCATCAGAAGCTCCGATTATAAGTAAAGGAATTGTGGTATAGAAGGGGAAAAGGAACATGTTGATGGCTTGAATGACAAAGACGATTAACAACACGACTGTGCGGCCAACCTTGTCAGAAAGTCTTCTGAATTCCATACAGTTTCAGAAAATAAGCTGTCAGCGGAGCGATTATAACTGGCGCCAGGCCGACTCCTGAAACAACGATTCCTGAAATCAGGCCTTTTTTTTGAAGACTCAAACCATTTTATAGCACAGGGTGTTGCCGCTGAATACCCCAGCCCGATTCCGCCCATTACTCCAAAAGTAAACACCATCGCTACAGGATTGGTAGCAAACCCGGAAAGTATAAGGCCCCCTCCAAACATAAAACCCCCGAAAAGGGCAACAATTCTTGGTCCAAATTTATCCTGAGCCCTCCCTGCAAACACCATCATAAAAGCGAATATGGCTGCTGAAAAAGTATAAGGAAGAGAGGATACTGTATTTGACCATCCCCAGTCAGTTACCAGCGCTTTTTTGAAAACGCTCCAGGCGTAAAGCAGACCAAGAAGAAGATTAATTCCAAGAGCTGCACGTAATTATCCAGCCGGTTGTCTGTCTCGTTTTTTCCATGCAGATAAAACTCTTTCTGTAAAAAATGATTATGGATTTGTTGATTAACAGACAAAAGTATAATACCTGTTTTCTTAATAAGTCAACTGTGTTTTTTGGGGGAGGGGGATCGGTTCTCAGGGCTTTAACAAAGATGAAAGTTTTTCCATAGGATTCGATGACCTGATCGGGTAAATAACAGACAATCAGGGAATTTTCACAAGGAAGAGTTTTTTCCAGTTCTTACCTGTGATATAGAACAGCCCTGATGATTTAACAAATGCTATCCCGTTGAGTACACTTTCCTCCGAGGTAGGATTCTCTATAGCCACAAGCTCTCTGCAGTCGATTAGTTTTGTAACTTGTCCGTCAGACGGAGAAATCTCGAAGATAAAATCGCTGTGCCAGACGTTCGCCAGTACTTTCCCGGTTACATACTCCAGCTCATTGAGATCCTTCACCGGAACCCCGTCTTTCTTTACAGCTACTTTCCTGACTATACTCATATCAGGATTACGGAAATAAAGTGTATCGGAGCCATTACTCATTATAAGATGCGAGGAGTCCGATGTCAGACCCCACCCCTCCCCGGTATAGGGAAGATTCCCGGCAACCCGGAGTGAGGGATCATAGAGGATGCAGACCTGTTCCCGCCATGTCAACTGGTAGAGCACATCCTCGAAAAACGCACACCCTTCCGCAAAAGCGCCTGGAACTTTTCTTGACTTAAGAATAGTTCCGACAGTATCCAGAATCCTTATGCTTGACTGGCCGTACAGACCCGTACTTTCATAAAGTCTCCCCTCTCTCCAGAGCAACCCCTGAGTAAATGCTGAAGGATCATGAGGGTATATTTTGACTATGGACGGCTTTACAGTTTTTACAGATATTGAAGGCAAACCTCCGGATTCCCCTGTGCTTGGTAACAGGAGCAAGACAGTACTGATCATGATACACAATCTGGTCATAATCCTGCGCCCAGAGAAAAGTAATACCTCTTCCTTAAAAACTCATAGCTGAAGCCTGCACTGAAGCGCTGGTTGAAAGTGTAAGATTTTATATGTCCCAGTTCCAGACTGAAACTTATAAAATGCCCCACAGCCGCGCTGGGTGTATATGAGGGATCTTTAAGAATTTCTCTTGTAAAAACAGAAAGTGAATCAAAGAACTGACCATTAGTATAGATCTGGAAATCGTATCCGAAACTACCATACATGGCATCAAAGTAGTAGACACTTCCCTTGTTGATATCACGTGCCAGAGGCAGCACTATGCTGATTCCCGTTTTTGAACTGTAGTACGTTTTTGACTGATCATCAAGAATGCCGTTCCAATCAAGAACCTCCCTGTTGGCGTAATTGACCATCTCATAATTTGAAAGCTGAAGTGATCCATACCTGCCAAGAGGGAAACCATGGTAAAAGTTGATTCCGGCAACCAGTCCGTTCGGTACAGTAACTACCGTATCGCCTTCCGGGTGAATATAATAAGAAGGTCTGAAATCAGGCCCCCCAATTATGGAAAGCTGCGTAATGTCTCTGCCATTGTATTGCATATCCTCATTAACATACCCGCTTCTTTTCCACTCCACCACAACAGGAATGCTTCCGGCAAGAAGCCCCGCGGGTACATTGACCACACATTCAGGAGCGATACCTGCTTCAAGATCCCTTGCAAGCTGCCACTTCAAATAACCTGCTGCATTAATGAAAGCAGGCATAAACATCTGCATCTGAGCACCTAATTCCAACCCCAGAGTCGCAGAAGTGGCTCTGTTTTCCCAGCCCACATCTGTAAATATCACAGGAACCGCACCGGAGCGTACACTGCCGCTTTCTTCATCCTCCGCACTTGTGGCCTCTAAATAATTCACATCATTTCTCATTCCGGAATATCTTCTGACACGCTCCTTTACAGGCTCAGTAATTCTGCTTTTCAGTTCATGAAACCTGTTCTTCTGAACAATTTCTTTCTCCGGAATTGAAAAACTGTTATACTGAATTCCTTCTCTATCATTGTAAAGCCTTCCAAAGACACCCATACCGGCACTCGACCATCGCGTACTCTTTTCAAGTGCATCGGACTGTACTTTTGATATAAATCCACCGAAGAGGAATTCGGTTATATCAGGTTCTGAACGATACTGTCCTGTCATGAGACTGCTTGTTTTGTATACTTGACCGGCAATTCTCATTTCCCTCTGCGGTCTGAGCTTATAGGGGTGGTATGGAGATGCATCAATAACGACTTTACCTTTGGGAGCAGGAAGCGGCTGAAAAGAGCATCCTGACCCGGAAACAGAATCAACAGGAACGGCATCCGGCTTCAGCTTTGCGATTGAAAACCCGGACGCGCTGTAACTGGAAAAGATGATCTGTTTGTCGGGGGTTCCGAAGGGTGAAAAAGCTCCCCCTGTGCTTTTACTGTGGCACAACAGATCTGTCCCATCGGGGAGTACCGAGTAAATCTGGAATGTGCCATCGAAATCAGCGCTGAAATAGATTCTCCCATCCTCTGCCCAGTGAGGCGCCTCTTCCTGGGCTGTTCCAGGGGTAACAGCAGAGAATTCACTATTTCCCAGATTCATTCTGAAAATCCTGGATTTTCCGTTTACAATTTTGCTCACTGCCAGCATCAATGGATCGGACGGATTGAAAGAGAGATGCATAAAAGGCTCACCTGATATACCAGGGCTAATATTCCGGAATTCTCCACTGGAGAGGTCAAACATATCCAGACTGAATACACTGTTACTGTATCTGACACATGCTATGCCCTTTCCATCGGGCGAGGCGGAGACAGAGTAGACACGAGCATCCTTTGTAAGCCTTTTTTCCCTTCCACTGTCCAGATTGTAGCTGTAAATGTCATTGTAGAACGATCCGTTGCGGTTTGGACTACGCGATTTGATGTAAAAAATCTCTTTTGAATCTGAGGAAAAACAGAATGAACTGTGCGCATAAGGGATTCGTTTCAGTTTGGTTGCCTGATCGAAAGAACCGAATAAAAGATCGGTCCTGGAGCCGTCATCTTTATCACTTGTCAACCACCCCCAGATTTTCCCATCCGGAGAGACTTGTGGCAGCAGGTTATACCTGCCGCGGTTCCAGATAGTTTTCACCTCCGGAGAAACATAGTCAACCTGATCAGAATAAAACATCTTGAGACTGTCTGCCCATTCCCTGTAGAGTTGATTAAGGGAATATCCGGTACGGCTGGAGAAAAGAGAATTAAGATTAGTTTTCATTGACGATCCAATTTTAAAGATCGTCCTCAGCGCTTCTGCACCGGTTTTCATCTGAATATGCTTGCAGAACGAGAACCCCTGATTATAGACCATCTCCGAACCAAGCGCATCATGATTAAAATGCCCCATCTCCTCCAGTGTAAGAAGCTTCCCCTCAAGAGCCGCACACCTTAAAACCATCTCTCTGCGTGAATCCCAGCAATCATGGCCCATCTGCTCTGTCTCAATCTGTGCGATCCCCTCGGTAAGCCATGCGGGATAAAGTGAGATACTCCCGAAGTATGTCCCGGCAGTGATCCTTTCATCGGGAGTTTCAAGTCTGAAATCAGCAGAAATTCCAAAAAGCTTCTTTTTAGATTCCAAGCTGATAATGTGTGCCATCTCATGGGTGATCACATTACGAAGCCATGTGGTGCTGCTTCGCAGATCAAACCGGCTGTCTGGAACCCAGATCACAATATTTGCTTCTGTCCACCCAGCCATCCCATTACTGTAGTCATCGTAATCCGCAAGAGTGATGTTGATACGATCCTTTAAAACGTATCCATAATATTGAATCAGAGCCTGATAAGTCTCCTCCGCGATTTTCCAGGTCGCGTATACAACCGGCTCTGTGGCATCATAAAAGTTTATTCGGAAATGCTCAGTTGATACAGATTTCCATTCAATTTCAGGATGATTGAAAGCAGATGCCAAAGAAAAGAACGTCAGAATAAAAAAGCAAAATCTCATAACCACTCATTTCAAAGCCTGAGCTTACGGCTTATGCCCTCAGTGCAGCAGTGAAAACAAATCAGAAGCAAACTGCTCAATAATAGAAATTGATTCCGAACCCGACTCCCAGGGCAGGGAACAGTATCTCCTGGTCAAGCGAATCTTCGGAAGCCAAACCGAAATCGAACTCATCAAAATCAAATTCAGTTGAATACCTCAACCAATTAAACAGGATATCAAGATTGAACCCTACATGTTTACCAGCCATAATTTCGATTCCACCCTTGAAACCTAAACTGGTCCAGAAGTCGAAATCGGTCGCATACTCATCCACATAGGGGTAATCCCCTTCTAATACATAGGTATAGTGAGTTATCGGCATGCAAAAATCCAAATTTATCCCAATATTGAGCTTAAGTGGAAACCATCTTTTTACAAAGGCAAATCCGGTGTGAACAGATGGCACGTAATAATAGATATTCAAATCCCTCTCAACCCATTCATAGTCCAGGTATCCGGAACGGCTGTATTCCTCATGTGCGAACATGAAAGTCGGCCCCACAAAAACATTGAAATACGGTCCCGCCTTTATCTTGAAATTCAACATGAATTTAGTCGCAGGAAAATAATCTGTATATACATCTTTGCCGAATCGATCATAATACTCTTCACCGTCAACAGGAACAAGCAGAATAATGCTGTCGCTGAATTCGCCATCAACAATGTGTCTCACTTGTCCGTATACCTCAAAGTGAATCCCTATGCCACTTCTGTTACGGTTCTTTTCCGCTCTCTCGTTTATCCCGACACTTTTGGCCTCATCCTTTTTCTGTTCCACAGGTTTCTCAATCACAACGACTTCTTCCCTCACTGTATCGGCAGCACTATCCTGTGGTGGTTCAGGTGTAACTTCCTCTTCGGGAACTGCAGCAGGGGCAAGAGAATCTTTAGATGACACAAGCTGTCTTGCGATATCCGGCAGATGATCGACAAGCTCCTCGATATCACCCTTGATATCAACCGATACCACTTTTACAATCTTTGCTGTCTGCACATCGATAGCCCTGACATTGATCATAAACATCGATCCCAGTTTACCGAGCGACCCGATGACAAGTGTCTGTACTCCAAGCATCTGCCCCATTTCCACAAGACAGGCATCATCAGTGCAGACGCCTGAATGCTGAAACCCCTGCTCTTTAAGGATTTCCTGCATTTCTGAACGTTCCATAACATTCACTTTTCCTGTATTGAACATCTCGGTCCTCAGCCGGTCAGTGATCAGTTCACACTCTCCACCAGTGACGCCAGATCCTGGTTTCAGGTTAACAACTGCAAAATTGGTCTTTTGGGTAACACCCGCCTCCTGAGCAGAAACGACCGCAGTGAGAAAGCACAGAAGCATAACAGCAGTCAGAATTCTTTTTGGCATAACACTTCCTTCATGAACAATTCACCGGGTTAAAAGCAGATTTGAATAAATATATCTGATTTCAAGTATGAAAGATCAATTTTATCACGATTTTCGATTGTGATCAAGGAATTGATGCAGTGGTTCAATTCACCCCGGAGATGATGTAGAGACAAAAGTTTTTTTGTCTCGGAGATGATTTGGTGCATGAATGAGATCTCCACTGCAAGGGAGCTTTTTGCTCTGGTTGGAGTCAGCCATTTCGGTTTTTCCTGTATCAATCTGGCCACTTATCTGGGAGTAAGTGGATCTGCGGTTTCAAAGATGATCTCCCGGAGTTGCAGGATACATGGTCTGGACTTTCTAAAAGAGATGGTTTGTACGTAGGCTACACTGTTCCATTGAAGTCATAAAGTGCGACACAGGTTAATATCCGTCCCCACCTGTTTATAAAAACTTCACTTTTCTTAACCTCTGGTTGAATTACTCCTGGGAATTTGGTCGTTCTATGCCCGGAGATTTTAGGAATTACTTGTGAAATTGGAAAAGATGGGGGGTAACGACTCAGGTTTGAGGTCTTGCGAGGCTAATTCAATAATTCACCTGCGAGGCGAACCAATGACAAAAGACAATGTCTCTAATTCACCTCTGAGGTGAACCAGAAGCCAACCCAAAGAGTAGAACTAAAACACACCCTTGTCAGGTGCCTTTTCAGCTCTCAGATATATACCCTTCCTCGGCAAAGGTCTCATTACGCTCCTCCTTCCAGGCCATCAATTGACGAGTACGGCTCGGATGTTTAAGCTTGCTGAGAGCCTTTGTCTCTATCTGGCGGACTCGCTCACGGGAAATATTGAATATCTCACCTATCTCTTTGAGAGTCTTGATCCGTCCATCATCGAGCCCGAATCTCATAGTCACAATCTCCCTCTCTTTTGGAGCAAGAGAATCGAGAACCTGCTTGATCTGATCCCTGAGATGCATCAGTGAGATGCGAAGTGATGGGTCTTCGGCACGAGTGTCTTCTATATACTCTCCCACAGTAGTGCCGCCCTCGTTTCCGATCTCCATGTCCAGTGAAATCGGTTCCATCGAATACTCAAGTGCCATCTGTACCTTGCTCACAGAGCAACCCAATGCCTCAGCAAGCTCCTCATGGCTGGGTTCATACCCGTATTCCATTACCCATTTTTTACAGAGCCTGACAGTCTTGTTTACAAGATCAAGAGTGTTGGCAGGGATCCTGATCGCTTTGGACTTATCGTTAATAGCCCTGGAGATCGCCTGACGGATCCACCAAGTAGCATAGGTAGAAAACTTGTAACCTTTCCGATAATCGAAGTTTTCAACCGCCTTTATCAGCCCCCGATTACCTTCCTGGATAAGGTCAATAATCTCCATTCCTCTCAAGATGTATTTCTTGGCTATACTTACCACGAGTCTGACGTTTGCCTCAATGATAGCACACTTGGCCTGGTTGCGCATATCCTCCCAGTGGGTAAACTCTTCCAACTGAGGATTGCTGTCGTTTTCTCTTAGCCGTCTTTTGTAGGTGTCAAGAACCAGCTCGACCTGTTTGGAATTCAGACGCAGCCGTCTGCACAAGGCAACTACATCGTCGAGCATGCTCTGAATCTTCTGCTTGATTTCTCCTTTTTTATCTCCGTTTTTGGAGATTTCCATCTTCAAAGCAGCTATACTACTCGTTTTCCTTTTAATCAGTGAGATGATCTTGAGAAATTCTTTTCGCAGGTTTTCGTAGTCCTCTTCACCCTCAAGCTGATCCTCATCTATCTGAAGGACATCAATACATTCCAGTTCATTATGTCTGAGTTCATCGGCAATTCTATACAGGCTCTCAAGGGAGCTTTCTCCCCGGAATGCCATGTCAAAGAGCTTCCCCTGGGCGTATTCCATCTGCATGGCATATTCTGTTTCCTGTCCGCGTGAAAGCAGAGGGACTCTTCCGACGCTGTTAAGATAAACCCAGGTAGGATCGGTGTAACGCGGTGAACGCCGGCTGGCAGTGATTCGCCTCGTACGTCTTTCGTAAAGAGGGATTTTTTCTTTGACGAAACTATTGATAGGGATATTTTCTGAGGAGAGAAACTGCTGAATCCGTTCCCTGTCCTGAGGACTTGAGGCAACCTCCTCGATTTGTGCCTCTGTGACAAACCCCTGCAGAGTGGCCAGCTTACGAAGTCTGACAGTTATGCGATCGCCTGGAACTTCCCTGACTTTACTGGGCTCTTTTTTCCTTATCATTATCCCCCGTCCAGATCCTTTAATTGCTTTGAATAATCCTGCAGTTGAGCAAGCAGTTCAGTACGCCTCTGTGGCTCGTCCTTCATTTGCAGCTTGACATTTCGGATCTGTGCTCTGAGAAACTTGGCGCGAAGGTGGATAATTTTCTGAACCATTTCCTCATGAATATGATCCTGTAAAGCCGGTTTCACGAGTAACAACGATACTAGGCGCTTAACTTCAGGGTCAGCTGTCCGATCCCCCAGACCGGCTAAACTCCCGCCCTGCTTCTTTGCCTCAAGTACCAATGAATATATATCACCGGAAACACCATCCGTAAGTGTTTCAGGAGCAACGTATTGCGATGCTTCATTGATAAGCTCCGGTTTAGTGAATAAGATCCGCAGAAAACTACCCTCCAGTGATGTCAAATACTCTTCATCACTGCTCAATATGCCGCTACGCCCTTCTGTGGAATTCTTCTTTGCTCCTTTAATAAAGCGGCTATATACAAGCTTCTCATCGATATTTAACCGCTCTGACAACTCCTTCTTGAAATTCTGTCTGACTATTGAATCGTTAATTGACTGCACCAGCGGCTCAAGTGCGGAAATCACCGCTGATTTACCTCTGGGAGTACTGGCATCATGCTCCTGCATCATCTTATCAATAATGAAATCGACCCAGTTGCGTGCCCCTTTGACAATTTCAAGAAACTTTTCTCCTCCGTACTTGCTCACATAGGAATCAGGGTCCTCATCATTGGGAAGCACCAGAATAGAGATATCCAGGTTAAAAGGCGCCAGAACAAAAACCGCCCTGATCGCTGCGGTTTGCCCCGCACTGTCTCCATCGAAAAGAAGCAGGACATTTGATGTGAAGCGCTGAAGCAAATGACCGTGTTCAGGAGTAAGAGCAGTTCCCGACACAGCAACCACATTGCGGATTCCCGCCTGATAAAGGATCAGATAGTCCATATACCCTTCGACTATCATGCAGTAGCCGTTTTCCTTTATTGCCAGCCTCGATTTGTGCAGGCCAAAAAGGAACTCTTTTTTCTTGTAAAGGGCAGTTTCCGGAGAATTCAGATATTTGGGAACAGCATTGGTCTCCATACCCCGGCCGGCAAACCCTATCACTTTTCCGGAGAGATCACAGAGAGAAAACATGATCCTGTCCCGGAACCGATCATATACTCCACCACCATCTTTCTGCAGTGCAAGACCGCAGGAGACAAGCTTTGATTCAGAAATCCCCTTACTGCGACAATGATTAACCAATGAGGACCATCCCGATTGTGCATACCCCAGATTGAAATCCCTGACAGTTTCAGCCTTGAGCATACGAGATTTGAAGTATTCCACGGCTTTGGGATTGAGGCGGATATTGTTGTAGAAAAATCTTGCGGCTATCTCATGTATAAGAAGCATCTCTGTTCTGGAAAGCTGAATGGCACTGTTCACTGATGATTGGGATGGAGTCTGGTACTGACGTAATTCGACACCAGTCTCCTGAGCGAGCATCTTTAGTGCCTCAGGAAAATCCAACCCCTCTATTTCCTGCAGAAACGTGAATACATCGCCGCCTTTGCCACAGCCAAAACAATGGAAATACCCTCTGGAGGGATTTACATGGAAGGAGGGAGTTTTCTCCTTGTGAAACGGGCACAACCCCTTCATTGTCTGCCCGGAAGGTTTCAGATTGACATACCGGCTGACAACAGCCACTATATCCGCTCTGGAACGGATTTCTTCCTTGATCGATTCATCAAACCGGATTGCCATAAAGAAGATACAAAAACTGAAAATTGAAACTGCCCAGTTCTCTCTGCCCCCAAGAAAATACTTTCAGTTTGGTTTATATGCTATCCCTGGCAGGGGTTCATTATTGCATCTCAGGGGTGACACAAAAAAATTAAGCGGTTAAATCACTTTCTCACCCCAGAGATGAAACAGTAACTTAACAGTTTAAACCAAACACAACCCCTAAGACCTGTCTGCAACATCCCCTATGTAAAAAACAAAAAAATTGTCCGTCCCCTGCCGGTTTCCACCCCATCACGATGTCAAAAGATAGGTTCACCAATTATTTTCTTTCCTGGATATAACCCTGACCACATCCCTGAAAAAGGAAGCATACCATGGTTTTCGGCAAATCATTCAATGTGCAGACAAAGGGCTTCTCCGACATCCGCGATATCACAGAAAAGGTGTTATCTGTAATATCTGAATCAAAAATCAAAGAGGGAGCAGCGGTGATTTTTGTCGTTGGATCAACCGCTTCGATCAGCACAATCGAGTATGAGCCTGCGCTGGTAGAGGATGTCAGGGACAAACTCGACGATCTGGTCTCAGAAAAAATGCACTCACGTCATTCACAAACCTGGGGAGATGACAATGGATTCTCTCATATCCGTGCGACACTGATGGGACCAGGAATAACGGTTCCTGTCAGTAGAGGACAATTGGTGCTGGGGACCTGGCAGCAGGTTGTGGTAATTGACCATGACAACCGTCCAAGAAACAGAACCATTTTTGTGCAGGTGATGGGTGAGTAGAGGCACTTATCTACCAGGTAAATGTTCCAAGTACCCATCCTGAGATAAACTCCCGGTAAATAGCCGCAGTGTGTGACATCTCACTTCCGGTTGTGTTTCCGACATCACGCAGAAAGCTCTGGAACTGCTCCTCTTCGAATTCAAATGGGTTGATACAGCAATGGAACTCATTGCCGGAGTAATTCCAGTAATCGGATATTTGCTTTGGTGCAGAGAAGGCAGTAAAGGGCAAATTGCCGTGAGCCGCCTTTGAAATCCATTCACTCATCGGATCATCCCCACGGCCGATATGATGGGTGTATCCGGGATGATCTTTCAGGACTTCATAATAACTCTTTGCCTGTTCAGGAGTAACTTTTGTATCCTTTTGACCATGGAAATGAAGCACCGGCTTTGTGGTATTTTTAATAAACTGGGGTCCATTAAAAGGTTCGGTATCGAGGAAAAAACCTCCAGGGAAACTTATTCCACTTGACATCTCCACAATATTTTCCGGAGAATCCAGTCCAGCTTCCAGAATTGTACCGGCAAAAGTATTTCTGTGCGCAGATGTCCCCGAGAGATAGCTTGCGGTAACAGCACCCATAGAGTATCCGTAAATTATTATTCTCGATGTATCGATGTCTTTTCTGCTTTTCAGATAAGTAGCAGCAGCATCGGCATCCATCTTGACACTTGCCCTAGTTGTCTCTCCTTTTGACAAACCATATCCCCTGTAAGAGAAGATGAAGACATTTGCGCCCATGCTCCAGAGTGAAACTGCGCGATACCAGTACTTGAACATACCGCCGCTGTTTCCATGTGTGTAAAGGAATGTGACATTCGACCCCGTAAGCGGGCAGGAATCAGCAGGCGCATTCCTGGGTGATGGCAGAAAACACCCATGGATATACTCTCTGTGGAGGCCGATATCACCCGGTTCGATAAGTTTTCCCTCGGGTGTGAGATAGATCTCTCTCTCGATTGAAGCTGAAGCTTCAGTGATCCATTCAGGAGAAGATGACCCGGCGTAAAGCAGAAGTCCGTGATATGAATCCTCGATTGACTCTTCTAGACCATTGGCAAAAAGGAAAAAGTCAATCTTGATACAACTGCACAGTGATAAAAAAAGAGGAACCAGAAACAAGCCGACTTTCTTCATGGTCAATTCCGTTTCCTGTCTGGAAGTGTGTAAGCCAGGCCGACAGCGATACCGATCGGTGCATGCTTCTCACGGACTGCCCCGTTTTCTTTCAGATAGATCCATTCTACCTGCGAACCGTCAAAGTTATAAAACAGATCATAAGCCGAGAACTTGATCCCGAAACTGATTCTCTTAGGGGTAATGAACTCGAGGCCCAGAAATGGTGATATCTGAAGGATATTTTCCTCTCCGGGACGGTAAAAATTGAATCCGGTAGCACATCCTGTAAAGATACTGATCCATTTATAGCGGTAAGATCCTGCGATATCGATTGACGGGAGCACAACGAGCCCATTTTTAAAATCTGTTATCCATTGTACCTCCAGGCTCAACCCCGCACTCCATCCCCGGTCAGGAGATGCGCTCTGAATGCCCACTCCCGGCTGCAGAGGAAACCAGTGACCCCCTGTAATCAAATCCAGAGCAATACCGGGAATTACAGGAGTGAGAAGGTTCAGATTAACCGAGAGATCCAGATCCTCTCTGAGACCATAACGACCTCCCAGAAAAAAATTGGGCATGGGAAGTACGGGCCCAAGGTTGGTCATCAGCGGACCACCAAATGAAAGCTCAAGCCCTGCCTTTCCTTTACCGATTGTCCTGGCTTGATTGACAGCGGTACAGGAAAAGGTCATCAGAGCAGCGATCACCAGAAGATAAGAACAGATTTTTTTTCCGGTGAAGATTTGTGAAGCATTTGTGGTTGCTGTCATTTTCCTTCAGGTTAAGGGTCGGCTTGATTTGCTGCAGCTATCAGATAAGATGTTAAGATAATAAAATGATGTGCCATAGAGTATTTTCATCTTCACCCCGTTCATTGTTGGCCGGGCAGAGTAAATTGCATTTTCCTGGAGAGAACATAGCTTTTTCTGTATCCTGAAGTATCCTTCTATGAATTTACCACCCTCTCTTCCGACTAAAAAGAAGATTGCCGCTGCCTTCAGCAGCAAGGCCGGAACATACAACCAATTCGCCTCTGTACAAAAAGAATTGCTGCAATCAGTCAGAAACAGAATTATCAAATGCCAATTAGCGGAAATGTGGGTAGATCTTGGGTGTGGAACCGGAATACTTGAAGAGATGCTCCTGGATAAAGATCAGAATTTCCATATTACAGGTGTTGATCTCTCCCGAAATTCTCTTTCAATTCTGACAGGGAAAAAAATTCCAGGAATTTTTCCGGTTCAGGCTGATATCGAAAAGCTTCCCTTAAAAAAGGGTTGTTTTACGGGAGCAATAGTCTGCTCAGTCCTGCAATGGCTCGATACCAGTATCCCTGTGCTTAAAGGCATTTCAGGACTGCTAACCAGGAATGGGAAACTGGTGTTTTCTGTATTTACAGATGGTTGCTTTAAGGAATTGACAGAGATCCGCAGACATTTCGGCCTCTCTGTTCCTGTAAGGTTGAGCAGTCCGGATAATTTCTCGGAGCAACTGAGAGAAAGCGGCTTCACCCTCCTGGAATATGAAATCTACCATTGCGTTAAATATTTTCCCAGTGCCATGGATCTCCTCCGGAGCCTAAGTTCTACAGGAAGCACAGCTGTAAACGGACGACGTATGTCCAGAAGTGAACTACAGAGGTTCTGCAGATACTATGAGGACATTTTCAGTACACCTCATGGAATCCCGCTCACTTATCAGGCAATGATCGGGACTTCTGTAAAAAAGGAACAGACATGAATCAAAACGGTTTTTTTGTTACCGGAACCGATACAGGAATCGGCAAGACTTTTATCAGTAAATTACTGGCAGACACGTTCTCAACGATACAGGCAGTTACCTACATGAAACCAGTTCAGACCGGATGTGAGGTTGACAGCAGCGGGAATCTCATTTCTCCGGATCTTGAGTATGTTATCTCAGGTGGAGCCAGATTGACAGGTACATACAATCAGCATATCCCTTACATGTACCGTCAGGCCTGCTCGCCTCATCTTGCCGCATCTTTGAACTCAGACATTATCTCTCCGCAAAAAATACTGAAATACTTCGAGGAAATCTCCAGGCCTGATACCATGGTGATAGTAGAAGGAGCGGGTGGATTGATGGTTCCTCTTGGAGAAACTTTCTATATGCTTGATCTGATAAATCTCATGGGGCTTCCGGTTATCCTAGTCACCTCTCCTCACCTTGGGACACTCAACCACACATTTCTTTCTATAAAAGCGCTGAGACAGAGTGGAGCATCTCTGGCAGCAGTAGTACTCAACAATTGCCGCAACGAGCCGGAAACAATTATTTATCAGGACAACAGAAGAATTATCGGGGAGTATATCAAACCCGTCGATTTATTGGAGGTAAAACATGGAAGCAGCCAATGCGAGCAAATCCTTCAGTTCTGCTCCCGGAACCGGGGATGAATTCGACCGGATCTGGATGCCATTTACATATTATCAGGATACTCTCGATTGCCCGCCAGTTGTGATTGAGAGAGGATCTGGTATTTATCTTTTTGATAATAATGGGCGGGGATATATCGATGCGATCGGGTCATGGTGGGTGAGCATTTTCGGTCATTGTCATCCGGTCATCAACGCATCCATCAAAGACCAGCTTGAAAAAATCGAACATGTGCTTATGGCCGGGTTCATTTCGGAACCTGCCCTGCGCCTCTCTCAAAAGTTAGGAAGTATCCTTCCGGAGAAAACAAGCAGAATTTTCTATTCCGATGATGGTTCAACGGCGGTCGAAGTGGCACTGAAAGTTGCACTCCAATATCACAACCTGAAAGGACAGAACAGAACCCTTTTTGTTGCTCTTGACGGGGGTTACCATGGTGACACTCTGGGCGCAATGTCTGTCGGCTCGATCCCGCAATACCACACTGTTTTCCATAACTCCTTTAAAAAACAGGTCTTCGCCGATTCACCCTACTGCTACCGCTGTCCTGCAGGTTGCAATCCGGATACATGTAACGCTGAGTGCATGAACTCTCTGGAGCGGATTTTCCAGGAGAAAAACGGGGAGATTGCCGGATGCATTTTCGAACCCATGGTTCAGGGAGCTGCAGGGATGCGCATCTACCCTCAGAAAGTCCTCACAAGAATATTTGATCTGTGTAGGGAATACAACATCCTGACTATAGCTGATGAGGTGGCGATGGGTATGGGACGAACAGGAAAAATGTTTGCGTGTGATCATGCCGGAAGAGTCCCGGATATAATGTGCCTGGCAAAAGGACTGACAGGCGGATATCTGCCGCTTTCCGCAACAATAGTAAAGGATTTTATCTTCAATGAGTTCAGCGGAGACTTCCGCTCCGGAAAGATTTTCAATCACGGCCACTCCTTTACCGGAAATCCCCTTGCCGCAGCAGCAGCCTGCGCCTCTATCGATCTTATCACAACCTACAATATCCCTGATTCTCTTCATGGCACAACCGAGCAGTTTGCAGCGAAGCTGAAGGAGTTTCTTGACTACGAGGTAGTCGGCGATGTGCGATCTCTGGGTATGGTAGGCGCTATTGAGCTTGTGAAAAACAAGGCAACAAAGGAAAAACTCCCGCCTGATTCCCGCTTTACCTATAAGCTCTCGCTCAAGGCCCGGGAATTCGGGTTGCTTATAAGACCTTTAGGCGATGTCATCTATTTCATGCCCCCATTTACTATCACCAATGATCAGATGGACAACATGCTGTTTCTTACCCATAAGGCACTGAAGGAAACGATTAATGCGGAACTCTCCCATTTATAATAGAATAGAGAAATCTCTCTCCGAAAGAGTGGCTTTGCACCGCATGCGCTCTATCCCTCCTTTCAGGAGGGATTCAGGAGTGATAGATCTTTCCACAAACAGCTATCTTGATCTGCAAAATGACAAAAGCATCCGTAAAGAGGCACTGAAACTGGCCGATAACCGCATCCACGGCAATCTCTCCTCAAGGCTTGTATCGGAACAGTCGGAGCTATATTCCGAACTGGAAAAAGAGATTGTCTCCTGGAAAGGAAGCGAGGCAGCACTGTTATTCAATTCAGGTTACTGCACCAATACCGGAATTCTCCAGGCACTGTGTACGAGGGATACAGAGGTCTTCTGTGACCGTCTCAATCATGCATCAATTTACGATGGTATCGCTCTTTCCAGATGCAAACTGAACCGCTATCGTCACTGCGATATGGCTGACCTGGAAAAAAGGCTTTCCTCTTCATCTTCAAAAGAAAAACTCATAGTCACAGATTCAGTTTTCAGCATGGATGGAGACAGGGCTCCTCTGGGAGATATCTGTTCTCTTGCACGTAAATACAACTGTGCTGTAATGCTAGATGAAGCCCATGCAGTGGGAATTTTCGGCAGAGAGGGACGTGGGCTTGCCGATGAAGAGGGTGTCGGGGATGAAATTGATGTTTTTGTAGGTACACTGAGTAAAGCAGTGGCTGGTCTGGGCGGATATTTCGCAGGTTCATCCCTGATACGTGATTTTCTGATCAATTTCAGCAGAAGCTTTATCTACTCAACAGCTCTCCCCCACCATGTACTTGCATTCAACTTAGCTGCGATAAGAAAAATCAGAAACGGCGAAATCAATGGAAAAAACCTCCTTGAAAAAGCCGATTTCTTCAGAGCATCCTTGAATAAAATGGGTTTCTCCTCCCTCAACAGTTCAACCCAGATCGTTCCCTGTATTACCGGGAACGAGAATGATGCACTTGATTTACGCAGCTTTCTTAAAACCAAAGGCATAATCGCCCCGGCGATCAGGCCTCCCACGGTTCCGGAATCTACAGCCCG
The DNA here is from genome assembly GCA_012523595.1 of Fibrobacter sp. Lineage (NCBI taxonomy): Bacteria > Pseudomonadati > Fibrobacterota > Fibrobacteria > Fibrobacterales > Fibrobacteraceae > Fibrobacter > Fibrobacter sp. Next base: position 2,770 of record JAAYIG010000106.1, on the reverse strand, counting down.
TATCCGCTTCTCAATCCACCTCGGACTTGACAACGATCAGCTCGATTATGTTCTGCGCCATATTTACGAGTGGAAAACGAGACATGAAAACAGATAACATGGTCTGGACAGTTCTGGGCGGATGGGCGGTTCCTCCTGCTGTATTGGAAAGTATCTTCGGAAAAAACTCCAATTACATCGACATCAACCCTCTTATTCCCTCTCTGTTTGACAAAGGAACTCTTGTTCCGGACTGGATACAGCGTCTTAAAAATATCCTGGAACCCCGGCTGTCTATGCCTCTTTATCTTGCAGGATGGTCAACAGGGGCAATACTATCCCTATCCCTGGCATCTGTGCTCAACCCGGTGATACTGGTACTTCTCTCCGCCACTCACACCTTCTGCAGAAAAGACAATTTCCGTTTCGGTACCAGAAGGTCGGTACTGGAATCGATGAGAACCTCTCTGGCAGTCGACAGGGAAAACGTGCTTAAAGGATTTTACGCCCGTTGCGGCATGGACGGAAAGTTACATTCTGTTCCATATACGACCGCAGAACTCGAAGCGGGATTACGATTCCTGGAACAAGCGGCTTTTTCCACTGATTATTTGCTGACTCTGGGAAGTCTTCCTTTCCAGAAATTAATTTTCCATGGTTCCAGGGATATGATAATTCCCTGTGAGGCCGGAGAGTATCTCTGCCGCGCGATAGACGGCAGTTTTCATAAGTACGACGGGCCTCATCTCTTTTTTGACAAATATCACAAGGAAATTAAATCGGCAATAGATACAACCGTCTGAAGAGAGGATATCCTAATGCAGTCAATATTTCTCAGAGCATCTGAGCTTTTCGAGAAATCAATCAGTTCAGGTATTGACAGAATTGATATGGAAGAGATTCTCAACTGGCCTGTTGACCAGATATCGGTGCTTTTTGCCTGTGCGGATCAGGTGAGACGCCATTTCCATGGAAATACGGTTGACCCATGTTCACTGATGAACATAAAGGCAGGCGGATGCCCGGAAGACTGTGCGTTTTGCGCACAATCAGATCACAACCACACATCGGTAACAATCAGCGGACTGGCTGATCCTGAAAAGATAAAGGAGAACCTGGAAAATGCCCGCAGGCATAATCTTCCTTTCTGTGTGGTTTCAAGCGGACGGAGACTATCAAGGAATGAGATTGAAATAATCACCGGTGCCCTGAAAGACTGTCAGGGAGAGAAACACGCCTCCCTTGGAATACTTGACTATGAAGAATTCGTGATGCTGCGTGATGCCGGTGTGTCATGTTACAACCACAATATAGAGACCTGCCGCTCATTTTTCCCTGAAATTGTTTCCACACACACATGGGAACACAGAGTGGAAACTGTCAAAAACGCCAAAAAGGCTGGAATGAAAGTCTGCTGCGGAGGGATTCTGGGACTTGGTGAGAGCAGAGAGCAGCGTATCGAATTCTGTGAGGAGATTCGTTCACTTGACATAGATACTGTTCCGCTCAACTTTTACATTCCTGTAAAAGGAACCGGAATCTCTGCCCCGAAGGAATCGTCCTTTGAACTCCTGAAGATTGTTTCCCTCTTCCGTCTGGCTATGCCTCAAAGGACAATCAAGGTCTGCGGAGGAAGAGAGTATCACCTCGGACCTCTTCAGAGCCTCATTTTCTTTTCAGGCGCAAACGGATATATCTCCGGTGGGTATCTTACCACATCCGGAGCAGGAATCAATACTGATGATCTGATGCTCCAGAAGCTGGAACTGGTGAAGAGAGAAGCAAGCTGAGACTTTTTCAGTAGACAGGATGGGAGCTAAAAAGATGCGCTCATCAGGATGTGTCTTTTGCAGTATTATTTCAGGTAAAGAGACGGCAGCCGTAGTGTACGAGGATGACTTCGTTTTTGCATTTCTTGATAAAAGACCCCTTTTCCCGGGACACACACTGCTTCTTCCCAGAAACCACATCTCCGAAATGGAAGATCTTTCTCCTCATGAAACCGGGCATCTGTTCAATGCTGCCCGGCTGTTAACAATTGCCGTAAAAAAAGCAATCCAGGCACAGGGAACTTTTGTTGCTGTAAACAACAAAGTTTCCCAGAGTGTTCCACATCTCCACATTCATATTGTCCCCCGCAATAAAGGTGATGGTTTGAGAGGGTTTTTCTGGCCCAGAAAAAAATACCAGTCATTTCAGGAGATGGGTGAGATAGCAGCGAGGATTTCCGAGGAGATGAGAAAATTCAGGGATTCTCAGTAACTTACTGCGCCCACTTTATTGACAAAAACATTGATTTACAATAGCAAGGTAGTGTCGAGTTCCATTTAACCATACTATTCGTTTGTCAGGCATTGTTGGAACATCAGTCAAAATAGAGTTTTCCACTCAGAATTGGACAAAATTCCAAATCATTATCTTTTTAGCTTTACATAGATGAATTGAGAATTAAGCTGTCTGAATTCAGCCATTTTGTAAAATCTTCTCAATTGTCTCATAGTTAAAACCAGTAATCTCCTGGATCGATTGCAGACTCATTCCTTTCTGAACCATCTGCCTGACAATTTCCCGCTCTTTTTCTAGCCTCCCTTCCTCTCGTCCTTCCTCACGTCCTTCCTCACGCCCTTCCTCACGCCCTTCCTCTCGATATCTATCTGCTATCGTTTTTCATAACCGCCTCACCATGTTTATACTCTCTTTCGACTACCTCACTGAACTGATCCATCAATTCATCGCTGATAACCGATTCCAGATAGGTTATTACCACATGCAGGTAATTGTATTCTTCACT